>JANNFQ010000138.1:0-8260 GCA_031380045.1 Acidimicrobiaceae bacterium | reverse complement strand
GTGGCACGGTCGTCGTGCTGTTCGATCGCCTGCAGGACCTCGGCTGTCTCTTCGGCGATCTTCGGGATGGCACCGTGGATGTCGGGCCAGTCGAACCCCACCTTCGCCGCCTTGCGTTGCACCGCGTACGCATAGCCGAGTGACGGCTGTGAGTTGGGCACGCCGTCGAACACACTGGTTCGCTGCTTCTCGTCGCGCTTGATGGCATCCCAGTTGCGCACCACCTGATCGGCGCCGTCAACCTGGACATCGCCGAAGACGTGTGGGTGCCGGCGAACCAACTTGTCGTGTACGCCGCGGGCGACGTCGGCGATGGTGAACCGGCCTTCCTGTTCGGCGATGGTGGCATGGAACTCGACCTGGTACAGCAGGTCGCCCAGCTCTTCGACAAGGTGCTCGTCGGTGGTGGGATCATGGGGGTCCAACGCCTGGATGGCATCGACGACTTCGTATGTTTCTTCCAACAGGTACTTCACCAGCGACTGGTGGGTCTGCTCTTGATCCCATGGGCATTGCTCACGCAACACGCGCGACAGTTGATGGAACCGCACCAGTTCGGCACCGACCGGCGCAGCGAGATGCGGAACGTACAAACACGTCAGATGATCGGCTTCCACGGTTCGGTCAAGGTCGGCCCACGTCGTGTGGGTGATCTGTTCGTCCGCCGTGCCCAGGCGCTGCAGGATGACCACGGGTTCGTCGCCCGTCGCCGATTCCACGGCCAACTTGATGTCGCTGAACACCCAGTTCGCATGCGTGTGGGCCACCAGCAGCGGACCTGTTTCGCCGGCCGCAGCGACGGCGAACTCGTGGCCGTCGATGAGGCGCAGCCGTGCCTCGACCGGGTCGATGTTCAGTCGCTCGTAGGCGAGATCAAGGAACGAGATGGCCGGCAGCACGGTGCAGTCGATGCGCGCGTCGGTTCGCAACAGGCGCACCGTGCGCTCGAGTACCAGCGGCGAGCCAGGCACGGCGTACAGGATGTGGTCGTGCTGGGCGGCCGCGGCCACCAACCGATCGACGATGGTCGCGTAGACGTCGTCGAACGAATCGGCCGCCTCGTAGATGTCGTCGAACGACGTCGCCGGGCCCACCAACCCCGACGACGGGTGACGCGTGGTGCGCACGAAGCGAACCGGAGTCGCGGCGATCGCGTCGAGAGTGTGGGCGGTGATGAATCGATCGTCACCAGGCCCCAACCCGACGACGGTGACGCGCGGCGCGGGACTGGGCACGGGCGAGTCAGCCGATGGCAACGACAGTGGCCGACTGGCGGTCCCAGAATCCGTATCGCGAATCGACCTCGATACTGATGTCCTGTGCGAACGGGCCGAGTGCTCCCGGCTGTTGGGTGTTCTGGAACACAGTGCGTGCGGCTTGGCCTTCGATGGAGATGCGTCGGCTCGCCTCGGCCCATGTCACGCCCGCGTTCTTCAGTCTGGTGTCCAACGCGTCGGCGGCCGAGGTTCGCTCGGTCTCGGTGACGGCGACGCCTTCACTCTCCAGGAACTGGATGATCAACTGATCGCCGACCCAGGCCGACAGGAGCCGCCTGGCGTCATCGCCAGCGATCTTGGTCCGGTCGGCCGCCGGCGCATTCTCGATCAGTAGGTCCTGCACGAACAACTCGAAGTCGTCACGGCTCAGGCTGGTATCGCCCACCGAGGCGACGTCGTTGTTGGCAGTGAAGGTCGAACACGACGACAGGGTCGACGACATGGTCAGGGCAACGGCGAGCGCGCCGGTAGCGAGAAGGGAACGACGAATCACGGGCTGGACGATAGCGGCTGGCTGGGTTTCGCCCGTGGTCGTCAGCCGACGGGTGCCGGTACGGGTGGGATGAGCTCGCGGAGGAAACCGACCAGGAACAGCGCTGGTTCTTTGCCGTGGGGGATGGGCACCACCAGCTGTTCCGAGTCTTCCTTGTAGATCGCATTGCGCGACAGCCGGCGCAACCGCATGCCTTCGCTGACCTTCAGTGGCAGCGGACCCAGCCGAGCACCGCTGGCTGCGATGGAGACATCGTGCAAGCCCAGCCGATGGCACTCGGCGCGCAGGTGGGCGACGTTCAGCAATGCCTCGGCGGGCGCGGGCACCGGGCCGTAACGGTCTTCCCATTCCACGCGGATGTCGTCGACCTCGACTGCGGTCATCACCCCGGCCAGACGACGGTAGGCCTCGAGCCGCAGCTCTTCCTTGGCCACGTAATCCTTGGGCAGATATGCGTCTGTGGGCACATCCAGCTTCACTTCGCTGGGCGGCTTGATCGCCGGCTCGCCCTTCATCTCGCCGACCGCCTCGGTCACCATCTGGCAGTACAAGTCGTAGCCGACAGCGGCGATGTGGCCGCTTTGCGACTCGCCCAGCAGGTTGCCGGCGCCGCGTATCTCCAGATCGCGCATGGCGATCTTGAAGCCACTGCCCAGATCGGTTGCCTCGCCGATGGTGCGCAATCGCTCGTACGCCTCCTCGGTCAGTCGGGCGTCACGAGGATGGAACAGGTAGGCGTAGGCGCGCGATCCGCTGCGTCCGACCCGGCCGCGCAGCTGGTGCATCTGTCCCAGACCCAGCAGGTCGGCGCGCTCGACGACGAGGGTGTTCACGGTGGGCATGTCGATGCCGCTCTCGATGATGGTGGTGCACACCAGCACGTCGAAACGGCCTTCCCAGAAGTCGACGACGATCTGTTCGAGTGAACCCTCGTCCATCTTTCCGTGGGCGATGGCGATCCGCGCTTCTGGCACCAGTTCGCGCAACCGGGCGGCGGCCTCGTCGATGGTGTTGACACGGTTGTGCACCCAGAAGACCTGGCCCTCGCGCAGCAGTTCGCGACGGATGGCCTCGACCGCGACGCGCTCGTCGTACTCGCCGACGAAGGTCAAGATGGGCTGACGGTCGGCGGGCGGGGTCTGCAACAACGACAGGTCGCGGATGCCGACCAAGCTCATCTCCAACGTGCGCGGAATGGGTGTGGCACTGAGCGTCAGCACGTCGACGTTGGTCTTGAACTTCTTCATCATCTCTTTGGCCTGGACGCCGAAGCGTTGTTCTTCGTCGACGACGAGCAGCCCGAGATCCTTGAAGACCACCGAATCCTGCAGCAGGCGGTGCGTGCCGATGACGCAGTCGACCACGCCCGACTTCAACCCGTCGATGACCACCCGCGCCTGCTTGTTGGTCAGGAAGCGTGACAGCGTCTCGACGCGAATCGGGAAGCCGGCGAACCGGTCGGCGAAGGTGTTGCCGTGCTGCGTGGCCAACAGTGTGGTGGGCGCCAGCACGGCCACCTGCTTGCCATCTTGGATGGCCTTGAACGCGGCGCGGATGGCCACCTCGGTCTTGCCGAAACCGACGTCGCCGCACAGCAGGCGATCCATGGGAAAGGCGCGTTCCATGTCGAGCTTGATGTCGTCGATGGCCTTTTGCTGATCGGGTGTCTCTGCGTAAGGAAACGCGTCTTCCATTTCTTGCTGCCACGGCGTGTCGTGGCCAAAGGCATGGCCGACAGCGTTGACACGCTTCTGGTACAGCACCACCAGCTCCTGGGCGATCTCGCGCACCGCGCTGCGAACACGCGACTTCGCCTTCGCGAAATCGGCGCCGCCCAATCGGTGCAGCGATGGCGCTTCGCCGCCCACGTACTGCCGCAGCGCATCGATCTGGTCGCTGGGTACGTACAGCTTGTCGCCACCCTTGTAGGCCAGCAGCAGGTAGTCGCGCTCGACGCCGCCGATGGTTCGCTTGACCATGCCCTCGTACTGACCCACGCCGTGCTGGTGGTGGACGACATAGTTGCCGGGCTTCAGGTCCTCGAAGAAGCCGGCGCTCTGCCGCTTGCGCGGGCGGGGCTGCCGGTGCGTGCGGCGACGACCGGTCAGATCACCTTCGGCGACCACGGCCAACTTGGCCATCGGCAATGTGAAACCGCGATGCAGCGCGCCGGCGACCACGTAGCCGCCGGGCTTGGTCAGATCGGTGCCGGCGTTGGCGGTGGTGAAGTCGAGGCCCTTGTCGCGCAGCAGGGCGTTGAGCCGCTGTGCCGAACCTTCGCCGTCGGCCGCGACGATGACGCGGTACTTGTCGACCAACAGCTCCTTCAGGCGCAATGCCAGACCTTCGCCGTCGCCCACGATGGGTCCCCAGCCCGACGCCTGCACCACGGGCGCGTCGGGGCTGGTGGCGGTGGAGCTGATGGTCCACATGTGCTGGCCGGTCGACAGCAACCGATCGGTGCTGGCATGCAACCGCGGGAAGGTTCGATCGGCGTCGCGCGCCCACGTGCTGGCCAACGATCGGGCCAGGTCGTCTTCTTCGGCCAACAGATCGTCGGCGCGATCGCGCATTCGGCGCGGCTCGACCAGCACCACTTTCGCCTGCTGTGGCAACACGTTGGTGATCAGCAGATCGTCGGTCACCAGCCATGGCAGCCAGCTCTCCATGCCGTCGAACAAGGTGCCCTCGGCCAGACGCTCCCACTGCTCGCGCCCCCAGGGTTCCTCGGCGATCAGTTCGGCCGCGCGAGCCTGCACCGCCGTGCTGGGCAGCAGCTCACGCGCCGGGAAGATGAGCACTTCGGTCAGGTCGTCGGTACTGCGCTGATCGTTCACCGTGAACTCGGTCAGCCGGTCGACCTCGTCACCCCACAGATCGATGCGGATGGGTGCCTCGGCCGTACTGGGGAACACGTCGATGATCGCGCCGCGCCTGGCGACCTCGCCGCGGTGTTCGACCAGCTCTTCGCGTCGGTAGCCGAAACCGACCAGCGTGGTCAGTAGCTCGTCGGCGTCCAGCACGTCGCCGGGCGCGATGCGAACCGGTTCGGTGGCGACGGCGCCCGGGCCGAGGCGTTGCAGCAGGGCGCGCACGCCGGTGACCACAACGGCCGGCATGCGGTCTGGCGTGCGCAGCTTCCACAGCACTTCCAGCCGACGACCCATGGTTTCGACGCTGGGGCTGACCCGTTCGAACGGCAACGTCTCCCATGCCGGAAACAGCACCACCTGATCGGCGGGCATGAACTGACACAGATCGTCGTACAACTGACCGGCGTCGCTGCCGGTCGGGCACGCCACCAGCAACGGCCGGCGACCACCCAATTGGCTCAGCGCAGCAATGGCCACCGGACGTGCCGCTTCGGGCACCGCGACCAGGGCTTGCGGGTCGCCGAAGGCATGGGTCAGCCCCGGTTCGGTGCGCAGCAACGAAGGCAGCAACTCAAGCGACATGGGCGTCTCAGCGTACCGAGTCGGCCCCGCCGCCGACCCCGCCAAGCGCCACACCCGAGGTGGCGGGGGAGTTGCATCTCCGTTGAAAGAAACGGTGTGGGGACCGGGCCTTCCAGCGCCCACACTAGAGGCCATGTCTGCGTCGCTCCACGCCCGTTCGCTGACGCTTGCGTTGGGCCGCTCCGTGGTGCTGGACAACGTCGACGTGCAGGTGACCCCAGGGCGGCGAATCGGGCTGGTCGGCCCAAACGGTGTCGGCAAGAGCACCTTGCTGCGTGCGCTGGCCGATCTGACCCCGGTGGATGCCGGATCGATCGTGGCCTCGCCGCCCGCCGCCACCGTGGGATACCTGCCACAGGAACCCGAACGCAGCCCGTACGAGTCGGTCGCCGAGTACCTCGGACGACGCACGGGTGTCGTGGCAGCGGACGACGCACTCAACTCGGCGACGGCCGACTTGGCCACGGGCGAACCGGGCGCCGACGACCGGTATGCCGAAGCCCTCGATCGTTGGCTGGCGTTGGGTGCGGCCGACTTCGATTCGCGCATCGCCTCGGCCAGCGCCGAGATCGGCCTGATCGAACGCACCCTCCTCCAACCGATGTCCACCCTGTCGGGCGGCGAGGCTGCGCGCGCCGGCCTGGTGGCACTGTTGCTGGCCCGCTTCGATGTGTTCTTGTTGGACGAGCCCACCAACGACCTGGACCTTCCCGGTCTGGATCGTCTCGAGCAATGGGTGGTCGAGCAGCAGGCCGGCATGGTGATCGTCAGCCACGATCGCGAGTTCCTGCGGCGCACGGTCACGCATGTTGCCGAGCTCGACGAGTTCACCCACCATCTCTCGATGTACGCAGGTGGATGGGACGCGTTCCTGGCCGAGCGCGAGTTGGCGGCACAGCACGCCCGCGAGCGCTACGACGAGTACGCCGACAAGAAGAGCAACTTGTTGGGTCGGGCCCAGCGCGAACGCGAATGGGCGACGCAGGGTCTCAGCAAGGCCAAGAAGGACACCGGCGAGAAGGACAAGTTCATTCGCGCCTTCCGGATCAATCAGAGCGAGCAGTTGGCCGGCAAGGCGGCGCGTACCGAGAAGGCGATCGATCGGCTGGAAGCGGTGGACGAGCCGCGCGAGGCATGGCAGCTGCGGCTGACGTTCGGCGAGGCGGCACGCAGCGGCGCGATCGTGGCTCGACTCGACCAGGCCACCGCGTCGGTGGGTTCGTTCCGGCTCGGCCCCATCTCGCTGACGATCGGGGCGGGCGAGCGGGTCGGCATCCTCGGTCGCAACGGCAGCGGCAAGTCGACGCTGCTGCGGCTGCAACTGGGTCTGCAGGACGTGGACGGTGGAATGGTGACCGTTGGCCCCAGCGTGGTGCTCGGCGTGCTCGAGCAGACGCGATTGCAACTGTCCGATCAGACCACCTTGCTCGACGCGTTCATGAAAGAGACGGGTCTGACCATCTCGGACGCGCGCACGTTGCTGGCGAAGTTCGGCCTGGCCTCCGGCGAGGTGACGCGTCCGACCGCGTCGCTGTCGCCCGGCGAGCGCACCCGCGCCGTGCTGGCGCTGCTGATGGCGAACGGCACCAACTGCCTCGTGCTCGACGAGCCCACCAACCATCTCGACCTACCGGCCATCGAGCAACTCGAGACTGCGCTGGAATCGTTCCGCGGCACCGTGCTGCTGGTCACCCACGACCGTTCGTTGCTGGACCACGTGCGTCTGACGCGTCGCATCACCCTGGCCGATGGGCTCGTAGTGGCCGACGAGTCCCTCGCCGAGACCTGAGCAGTGGTCTGAGCCCCGAGGCCCGACCGTGGGGCGTGCGAGCGTCAGGGGCGATGACCCAGCGCCAGCGAACCGTGCTCCAGCCACTGTGCTGCGTCATCGGGCAACCCCTCGGCGACCAGGTGGTCGTACCGTTCCAGCTGGGCCGGGGTCAGCACGTCGCGCCAGCGCCCGTTGGTGCCCTGGAAGAAGAACGCGCCGGCGCCACCCTCGAACACCATCTCCATCTGGGCGTTGTCGGCGTGGTCACGCATACGCGAAAGTCCGCAGCGGTCGACAACTTCTGCCCAGTGCGCCTCGGGCACATCGATCTCGAGGTACTCGGCCAGCCTGCGCATCTCACCGGCCAGGTCTGCCTTCAGGTCGTTGTAGTGCACGAAGTACACGAACGGTTCGTCACGCATCGTCCACCACGACGCCAGATGGGTGATCGACGAGCAGTGTGCTTCCCACTCGTCGAACAATTCGTCCATGTCTCCGGTCCACTGCCGCGGCAGGGGTTCGATGCCGTCGGCCTCGGCCGTGGCGTTCAGGAAATCGACGAGCATCGGCCGCATCTTCGAGCGATGGTTTCCCCACGACATCAGCGCATCCCTGCCATCGCGGTAGACCGTGACGTACTTGCAGTCCTCGAAGATCGGGGTGCAGTCGGCCGGGCTGTGGGTCTTGATGAACCGCCGATGCGGTTGCCCGTCGATGTGCGTCAGCAGGTCGTCGACCGGAACGAATCGGGCGTCGATCCACGGGCTGCGCTCGTGCCGATTACCGGGCGCCTCCCCGGCGGGCCACAGCAGCGACGAAACGATGCCCTGCATCCACGTGGTGCCCGACTTGGGTGGCGTGCTGATGAAGATGTCGTCGGGCCGGTGCTGGAACCGATGCCAGCGACGACTGTCCTCGATGGCGTTGCGGTTCTCTCGAGGGGGATGTCGAACGACAGACACGCCGGCAACGTAGCTCACCCATCCAGCTGGCCGGTCGCCGACCGCTCACTTCTCTGGCGGTGCGGGGCGCCTGACCCGCCCGCCACCGCCACAGATGAGATCGCGCCGATGGCGATACGTTCGAAGGTGCCGGCTTCCCCGCCCGATCATCGAGTCGAACGAGGTGGAACATGCCAGTCTTCGTCCCTGCACTTGCGAAGTGGTTCCGTACACATCAAGGAATCGCCAATCGCGCAACGCTGATCTCGCTGGGTCTGTCGCCAGCCACCATCAAGGCGTTGGTGGGCAGCGGTGAACTGATC
>JANNFQ010000173.1:0-3352 GCA_031380045.1 Acidimicrobiaceae bacterium | reverse complement strand
CCGCCCACGCTGACCTCAGCCGGCCGACCTCGACACCACACGCCGAGCCATCCCGGGCACCAGGCGGCCATGTCGGGCTCCAGCTGCCCGAGCGACCGAGCGCCCGACCGACCGACCGACCGACGTTGCCGGGCGGAGTCGGGGCTGCGGGCGACGGCGAGGCCGCGGACCTCAGGTTCGCGCAGTGGAGGGAGCGGGCGAAGCTGAGCGGTGCCCAGTCGCGATCATCGAGACGAAGTTCTTCAGGAGATCGTGGCCGGCGGCGGTCAGGATGCTTTCGGGGTGGAACTGCACGCCTTCGATCGGCATCGAGGTGTGGCGCACGCCCATGATGATGCCGTCGCTCGTGGTGGCCGTGACCTGTAGGCAGTCGGGCATGCTGTCGGGGGCGATGACCAGGCTGTGATAGCGGGTGGCAGTCAGCGGCGACGGCAGGCCGGCGAACACCCCGACGCCCTGGTGTTCGATGTGTGAGGTCTTGCCATGCATCAGCTGCGGTGCCCGCTGGACGATGCCGCCGAACACGTGGCCGATGGCCTGATGCCCCAGGCACACCCCCAGCACCGGCACGCCCAACTGCCCGAACGCAGGGATGGCCGCGCACAGGATGCCGGCGTCCTCGGGGCGGCCCGGCCCCGGCGACAGCAGCACGGCGTCGGGCTGCAGATCCACTGCTTCGGCAACCGTCAGTTCGTCGTTGCGAACGACGACCGGGTCAGCGCCCAACTCGCCCAAGTACTGGACCAGGTTGTAGACGAAGCTGTCGTAGCTGTCGATCACGAGAACACGAGGTCCGGCCATCGCTCCAGCGTAGACTCGCCACCCGTGGCTCCTCCGAAGAGAAAATCCACTGGTAGCAGGGTGACCCCGAAGGGCACACGACCCGGTGACGCGAATCGACTGGCCACCCATGGCTCGGTGTCGGGCGACGGCCCTCGCGCAGGTGCGTCCACGCGATACACGCCGCCCATTCCGAAGAGCGAGATCGAAAGCCCGAAGTGGGTGCCCATTTTGATGGCGATCCTCATCGGCATCGGCGTCATCATCATCTTCTTGCGCTACGTGATCTGGCAGGACACCAACCTGCCGGTGCTGTTCGGCCTGGCCTTCCTGCTCGGCGGCCTGTACACCGCCACGAAGTGGCACTAGCCGGCGAAACGAGAAGCCCGTCGGCTCGCTGGCGCTGGCAGGTGTTGAAGCTGGACCGTTAGCCTGTCCACATGCCGGCGTTCGGAACCGTGGTGTGGGTGCTGGCCGGCGTCCTGATGGGCGTGGTCCTGTGGAAAAGTGGTATTGGCATGCTGCGCAGCATGACCACCCCCATGCCACCCCCTCCCCCGGCCGGTGAGATGCGCAAAGTGAACGTCAGGTATCGCTGCAGTGTCTGTGGGTTGGAGATCAAGTTGACACTTGCCCCTGACGAGGACCCACCGCCGCCTCGGCACTGCCTGGAAGACATGGATGTCGTCGCGCCGATCTTCGATTGATCCACAGGCTGTGGACAACCCTGTGAGGCGAATGACACCGGTGTAACACGATTGACATCTCTGGGTGCGATGGCCACTGACGCGTGAGAGTATGGGGAGATGCCGAACTCAGGTTCAGCGGTCGCCAGCATTGCCGAGATCGATGCGCTGGTCGCCGGTTCCACCGCACCCAGAGCATTCGTCGCCCTGGTGGAGGGTCATGGCAGCGAGCCCGCGTTGCACTCGCCGGCGGGCACGGCCGGCGGCTGGAAGGTGTGGACCTTCGGCGAGTACGCCAACCAGGTGGCGCTGGCGGCGGCCGGACTGCGCCAGCTGGGTGTGGGTCCAGGGCACCGGGTGCTGTTGATGATGCGCAACCGGCCCGACTTCCACTGGTTCGATCTGGCCACCCAGTTCCTGCGGGCCACGCCGGTCAGCATCTACAACAGCTCGTCGCCCGACGAGGTGCAGTACCTGGCGCACCACGCCGAAGCCGAGGTGGCGATCGTCGAGGATGCCGGCTACCTGGATCGCCTGTTGAAGGTGCGTGACCAGCTTCCCGCGCTTCGGCACGTTTTCGTGATCGATCCGCCGGCGGCCGGGCTGCCCGACCACGTGCGCGCGGCCGACGAGCTGATGGACCACGGGTCGCTGGATCTTCACCAACTGGCTGCGGCGACCCAGCCCGACGACATCGCCACATTGATCTACACCAGCGGCACCACCGGCCCACCGAAGGGCGTGATGATCAGCCAGTACAACGTGGTGTACACGGTCGAGAGCTTGCGCCGGTGCATCGACTTCGATTCGTTCATCGGCAAACGAGTCGTCAGCTACTTGCCCATGGCCCACATCGCCGAGCGGATGATGAGCCACTACCAGGGCGCGATGCTGGGCTACAGCGTCTACTGCTGTCCCGAGGCGGGACAGCTGCCCACGTTCCTCAGCCGAGTTCGACCCGAACTGATCTTCGGCGTGCCGCGCGTGTGGGAGAAGATCCACAACGGTGTCGTGGCCGCGCTAGCCGCCAACGCCGAGACCCAGGCCAAGTTCGACGAGGGCCTCGAGCTCGCCCTGGCGATCAAGGCTGCCCAGCGCGACGCCAGCGCCACCCAAGAACAGTTGGACACGTGGGCGTTCCTGGACGCTGTGGCGTTTGCCAACGTGCGCGCACTGGTCGGCCTGGATGCAGTGCTGGTGGCAGTGACCGGTGCAGCGGCCATCCCGCGCTCCGTACTGGAGTGGTACAACGCCATCGGCGTTCCGCTCAGCGAGATCTACGGCATGAGCGAGTCAAGCGGGCCGATGACATGGAGCCCCCAAGCAAACCTGCCCGGCTCGGTCGGCTGCGCGATTCCCGGGTGCGAGGTGTTGATTGCGGAGGACGGCGAAGTGCTCTGCCGCGGCGGCAACGTGTTCCAGGGCTACCTGAAGCAGGCCGACAAGACCTCCGAATCGCTGGTCGACGGCTGGCTGCACAGCGGCGACATCGGCCGGATCGACGACGACGGCTACCTGCGCATCGTCGACCGCAAGAAAGAATTGATCATCACATCCGGCGGCAAGAACATCAGCCCGGCCAACCTGGAAGCTGCGCTGAAGACCATCCCGCTGATCGGCCAAGCGGCGGCGATCGGTGACGGTCGCAAGTTCATCTCGGCCATCCTGGTGCTGGATCCCGAGGCGGCGGCGGTGTGGGCCACGGCGCACGGTCGGCCCGGCCGCACACCCGACGATCTGGCTCGCGACTCTGACGTCATCGACCAAATTCAGGCAGACGTCGACCAGATCAATCAACAGTTCTCGCAGGTCGAGCAGATCAAGAAGTTCTGCCTGATCGGCGCCGAGTGGCTGCCCGACAGCGACGTGTTGACGCCCACCGCGAA
>JANNFQ010000089.1:0-2786 GCA_031380045.1 Acidimicrobiaceae bacterium | reverse complement strand
GCGCCCGGTTGCCGATGACGGCGCTGATCGATCAGTTCTACGCGCAGGTCATCGCCCGCGGCGGCAAGCGCTGGGACACCAGCAGCCTGATCCACCTGCTCGCCAACGACTGAGCGGCCGGTCCGTACCGGTCCGCAGCTGCGTCGCAGGCAACACGTTCACGGACCAGAAGTTCTCCGCGGTCAGCGCAGGCTGAGTGGCAGGTGGTCGACGCCGCGAATGGTCAGGCGATCTCGCCAGTGTGGCTCGCCGGCCAGCTGCACGTCAGGGAAGCGGCGGATCAACGATCCGATGGCAACGCTGGCTTCCAGCTTGGCCAGTGATGCGCCCAGGCAGTAGTGCACGCCACCCGAGAACGCGAGGTGGCGGCCGGCGTTGGCGCGGTCGAGGCGCAACACGTGCGGATCGTCGAACACCGCCGGGTCGTGGTTGGCGGCGCCCAACACTGTCATCACCATCGTGCCTGCCGGCACCTCGACGTCGCCGTAGCGGACGTTCTGGGTCGGCACGCGCACTGTCTGCTGCACCGGTCCGTCGTAGCGCAGCAACTCGTCGACTGCAGTGTTGTCGTACGACGGATCGTTTGCCCAGCGTCGCAGTTCATCTGGATGGCGCAGCAGGGCGAGGGTGCCGTTGCCGATCAGATTCACCGTGGTCTCGTGGCCGGCGACGTACAGCAGCACGACGAACGAGAGCAACTCGGCGGTGCTCAGCCGGTCGCCTGCCTCCTCGACCACCAACAAGGCCGACAGCAAATCGTCTCCCAGGTGGGTGCGTCGTTGTTCGATGACATCGCGCAAGTAGTCGCCCATCTGCACGCTGGCCGCCTCGGCCTCGTCCATTACGCGGTCGTCGGCCGTGGGCTCGAGTGATGCGGTGAGGGCCTCCGACCAATCGCGGATCTCGTCGGAGCGATCGGTCGGCAACGCCAACATGTCGGAGATCACCTGGAACGGCATCGTGAATGCCAGTTCGTCGACCATTTCCATCGAGCCGCGTTCGGCCGCCACATCGAGCACATCGTCGACCAGTTGCTGGATGCGCGGGCGAAGCCGCTCGATCGCCGACGGCGTGAACGCCAGGGTGACCAGACGACGCAGCCGGGTGTGGTCGGGCGGATCCAGGTTCAAGATGTTCTTGGCGGCGCGGCCGCTCTCGATCCGTTCGCGGAAGCGGTCGCGTCGTGCCTTGCGCACAGGGTCTGTCGGCTCGCCGGCGTGGGCTTCCACATCGCGGGCGAACTCGGCGCCGCGCAACGTGCGGGCGATGTCGTCGTATCGCGTCAGCACGGTGAAGCCGAAGGGCGAGACGTGCACAGGTTCGATCGAGCGCAGGCGGTCGTAGAACGGATACGGGTCGGCACGGAAGGTCGGGTCGAAGGGGTTGAACAGCATGGCGTCGTCGGCGACCGTCATCAGCCCGTGATCCCTGCGGTCTGGTCGCGACGGCCGGCTGCGCGATCGTCGGCGAAACGCTTCAACGTGGCCTCCAGTTCTTCGCTGCCGGTTGCCGCTGCCCACTGCTTGGGCAGCGCCGGGAACGAGTAGTCGCCCACATCCTTGGTCTGGTACACCTCGGCACGACGGGCCATTGCGGCGTCGATGGCAGGTGCCAGTCGCCGCGCCTTCGCAGCGACCTGTGCCTCGTCTCGTTCCAGGAACTCCGGCAGGATCTCGCGGCCGAATATCTCGATCGATTCCATGATGTGCTCGTGCTCGTTGCGGCCGGCCTGCAGCACGAAGATGACCTGATCCACGCCGGCCTCTTCGAAGCGGCGGAGGTACTCGCGCACCTGTGCCGGGGTGCCGACACTGCCGCGCAGGCCAGTCGTATCACCGCCCGCCTGCTTGGCGCCCAACGTCTCGGCCTTCAACGCGGCAGCGACTGCGTCGGGGTCGTACCCCTGCGCAGCGCGGCGGTCGACGTACTCGGCCCACACATCGGTCTTCGCCGGCCTGTGCTCGCCGAACACGTAGAAGTGGCCGAGCGAGTAGCCGAAGAAGTTCGAACCCTCGGCGCCGCGGCGGATCGCCTCGGCCTCGTCGTGGTGCACCATCATCGGGCTGACGCAGGCGACTTGAGGGTTCACGTTGAAGCCGACGGGCACGCATTGCTCGGCGAAGGTCTTCTCGTATTCGGTGACCCAGTTGACTGCCTCCTCGGGATCGATGAACGCGAACGTCAACGCGCCCATGCCCTTCTGCGCGGCCAGCAAGATGGTGTCGCGACGCGAACACGCGACCCACAGCGGCGGGTGCGGCTTCTGCACAGGCTTCGGGATCACGTTGCGCGGCGGCATCGTGACGTACTTGCCGTCCACGCCGGTGAACGGGGTCTCGGCCATGCATCGCACGGCGACCTCCAGGCCCTCCAGCCATGCGTCGCGCTTCTCCAATGGGTTCAACCCGAAGCCGCCGAGCTCGGCCTCGCTGGACGACTCGCCACTGCCGAAGTCGACTCGCCCGTTGGAGACGAGGTCCAGCATGCTGACCCGCTCGGCCGTGCGAGCCGGATGGTTGAACTGCGGTGCGGTCAGGATGATGCCGTGGCCCAGCCGCATCTTCTTGGTGCGTTGGCTGCACGCCGACAGGAACACCTCGGGAGCGGAGGAGTGGCTGTACTCCTCGAGGAAGTGATGCTCGACCTCCCACACGTACTGGATGCCCAGTTCGTCGGCGAACTCCACCTGCATCAGCGCGTCCTGGATCAGGCGCTGCTCGGACCCGTCGTCCCAGGGGCGGCCCATCTGGTGTTCGTAGAATATTCCGAACTTCATGGATCGCATG
>JANNFQ010000088.1:0-4758 GCA_031380045.1 Acidimicrobiaceae bacterium | reverse complement strand
GGTTCAGCCGGGTTTGTGCGAGGTCACAAACGTTCCGCGGGTTTGTGTGCTCACCCAAATCGAACCTGACGGACAGCGGACCGGGGCGAACCGGGACGGCACGGCGGACCGGCGGACCCCGCACTTCGCCACGGTGCAGGCACCGCTTCGCGCCGCGGGTCAGTCGTCGGGGCGCCAATTGCGCGACTGTTTGCGCTCGGCTTTCTTCTTCTTGTCGGCCAGGCGTTCGCGCACTGCGCCGCGCGATGGACGGGTGGCCCGACGCACCGCTTCCGGCACAGCGGCAGCATCGATCTGTTCGATCAGCCGTTCAACCGCCAGCTGACGATTGCGCCATTGCGAACGCCCGTGCTGCGACACGATGCGTACCTCGTCACCCAGCCGCAACCGAACCCTGTCGACGACCGTTGTTGGGCCGCGCAACGTGGTCAGGTCGCATCGCAGCTCTGCCTTGGTCGAGCTGGTGTTGACGTGCTGTCCGCCCGGCGCCGACGATCGCGAGAAGCGCCACGACAGCGCTTCCGCCGGTATCACCATGCTGCGCGTCAGGACGATGTCGTCGGCCGAGGCCTGCGATTCGTCGTCGAGCGAGGGCATGACGCCCAGTAGAGCAGGTCAGAGCTGGCCGGCGCGATGGTCGCCGCGCAACAGCGGGAAGCGACCGATCCGCTCGAGCGCCGAAACCGTGGACCGCATCGCATCGGCGGGCACCGGGTGGCTGATGAGATAGCCCTGTGCCTTCTTGCAGCCGAGCTCGTGCAGCACTTGCATCTGGTGCAGGCTCTCGACGCCCTCGGCCACCAGATCGAGGCCCAACGAAGTACCCATGGCCACGATGGTGCGCACCAGCGCCCGGTCGCTGGGGTTGTCGGCCACACCCTGCACGAAGGCACGGTCGATCTTGATGCGCTGCAACGGGAACCGCTGCAGCAACGACAGCGACGAGTAGCCCGTACCGAAGTCGTCCAGCGCGACCCGCACGCCGAGTGCCTTCATCTTCTGCAGGGTGGACAGCGCCAGTTCGGGCTCGCTGATCATCACGCTCTCGGTGATCTCGATCCACAGCAGGCTGGGGTCGACGCCTGATCGGGCCAACGCCTCGTTGACCACGGCTGGCAGATTTGGGTCGGCCAGCTGGCGCGGCGACACGTTGACCGACATGGTGGCCGTGGGGCTGCAGACCCCGTCGTCGATCCATCGGCGCAGCTGCGTGAGCGCTTCCAGCAATGCCCAGGCACCGATGGGAATGATGGTGCCGGTGTCTTCGGCGATGGGGATGAACTCGGCCGGCGACACGATGGTTCCATCGCCCTGCTGCCAGCGCATGAGCGCTTCGAAACCGACGACTTCGCCGGTGTCGAGATCCAGGATCGGTTGATGGAACAGCCTGAGCTCGCGCCGGTCGAGGGCACGGTACAGCGCAGTCTCGACCGACAGACGATGGGCGATGCGCTCGTGCATGCTCTCGTCGTAGAAGGCCATGCAGTTGCGGCCGCTGTCCTTGGCCCGGTACATGGCGGTGTCGGCGTGACGCAGCACATCTTCGGGCTTGGCAGCCATGGAATCGATGGACGACACGCCGATGCTGGCGGTGACGAACACGTCGCCCTGGGGGAGTGCGATGGGTTCGCGGAACACCGAGAGCAACCGCTCGGCCAATGCCGATGCCGAGCTGAGCGACCGGGTGGTGGGGTCGAGCACGACGTACTCGTCACCCGACAGGCGGGCGACCATGGCCTCTTGCGGCACGGCGCCCAACAAGCGGTCGGCCACGATTCGCAGTACCTCATCGCCGGCCGAGTGACCCAAGCTGTCGTTGATGTTCTTGAAGCGGTCGAGGTCGACGAAGTACAGCGTGGGCTCGCGATCGGGCCGCCACGACTCGTGCACGTACGACGAGATCTGATCGAGCAGCAACGTGCGATTGGGCAAGCCGGTCAGTGCGTCGGTCTGCGCCTGGCGCAACAGTTCGAGCTGGGCATCGGAGTTGGCTCGCACCGAGTGCACGACGCGCAGCGTGACGGCGCCGGCCAGCACCAGTGCCGAGATCGAGCGGACGATCTGGTCGGCCGTGTCTTTCGGGCCCGACGAAGCGAGGACGATGACGGGGAAGATGAGCGACGAGGTGGTGATGATGAGGCGCCCGAGCAGCCGCTGCGAGTCGCCGACGCTGTCGTTGCTGTCGAGCGACTTGATGCTGGGGTGCAGGAAGGCCGCAGCGATGCAGAAGTAGCCCAGCGTGTAGAACGCGTCGCTGGTGTCGAGGATGCTGGCGTCGATGTGGCCGGCGCCGACGAGCGAATAGAACAGGTCACCCAGCAGCACCGACAGCACGGCGCCGCCGACGTACAGCGACGACGCGTTGCGGCCAGTCTCGGTGAACAGATACACCGCCATCAGGAACAGGATGACCGAGCCGGTGGGCTGGTACAGGCCTTGGATCAGTGAGCTGATGAGGGGTTCTTTGCTGAAGGCCAAGGTTGGTTGCAGAAAGGCGACCCACGACATCAACCAGCTGCCCAGGCCCACGATGAGGGCATCGCCGATGACTGCAGCAGCGTTCAGGTTGCGGCGTCGGCGGACCAGCATGGTCAGCACCACCACGATCAGGAAGCTGCCGATCATGTCCATGATGTTCGTGGCCAGGCGGGCGCCACCCGTCGTTCCGAAAATGCCGGCGACAGTCTCGGTCAGCGCGTACCAGGCTCCGATTGCCGACACCGACGCGACCAGGCCTCGCGAGATCTCGTTCAGGCGTGACGAGATGATCATGACGGGCACGATCTGCAGCGTGGCGATGACGTACACCGGGCCACCGACGCTGGCCGGAGACGCGACACTGGCCACGGTGAGGGCCAGCCCAACCAGGAAGTACCAGTTCGCCAATCTGCCGTCTGTTTTGCTCACAGCGTGCCCTGCTCCGCTGACAGAGGGAGGAACGAGGCCCGCCTTGACCTATCCACCCGCCACCTTTGTCGAAGGACTATCATACGGAACCAAGCGGAGAAACGCAAGGCGTGCTGCTGCATGCACTCATAGTGACGGTCACCACAGAGAGTGGCTCACTCGGTGCATTTCAGCCAGTGCGACCTCAAGGAGGTTTCTTCGTGTTCGTCACGCGCCACATCAATGTGATCAATCCCGAGCTGCGCGACAAGATCTGGCGGCTCTACGAGCTGGCGTTTCGTCCGATCACCGAAGAGGCCGTCTCTCGCGAGATGCTCTATCGGCACGAGTTCGACTCCATGATCAGCGATTCCATGAATCGGCTGTGGGTGCTGTGGAACGACGATCAGCCCGTGGCTGCCACGATGATCACGACCGACATCAGCACCACCCGGTACCTCAGCCGCAACTACTTCGAGCTCCACTATCCCGCCCACGTGTTGCGCAATGCGTTGCACTACGTGCTCTTCGTGGTGGTCCATCCCGCCCACGTGGCCAAGGGTGCGCTGGTCAGATTGGCGCGAGAGAGCTTCGGGCTGGAGGCCGACGAGGGCGCGCTGGTCGTCTTCGACTCGCCATTGGTCAATCAGCCTGGCGAACGAGGGGGTATGGCCGAACTGGTCGGCCGGCTGGCGACCATGGTGTCGAACGGCGCCGAGACCCATCAGATCGAGGTGCAGCGTTACTACGCGATCGATTTCGCGAAGGGTGCCCGACACCTCGAACTCGAGTTTCAAGAACTCGTCGAGCGTTCGCGGGCGTAAACCGACCAGACTGCTGCCCCGATTCGCTACCCTCGTGGGGCAATGAGTCCCTCGTCCGGCAATCGTGCATGAGTTCAACCACAGCCGCGTACACCGTCGTCGTCCCAGGTCCCCATGTGATGCCCGCCCTGTGCGGGCCCCGTGACGTCTACTTGCGCCAGATCGAACGTGCATTTCCTGGCGCCACCATCGTGGTGCGCGGCAACGAGGTGCATCTGGATGGGCCCGACGCCGAGATCGCCGGTGGGCTGATCGAAGAACTGGTGCTGCTGCTGCAGAGTGGCCAGCACTTGGACGAGATCGGTCTGACCAGGGCCATCGACATGGTGCGTCACGACGAGCGGCCCAGCACGGTCCTGACCGACGACATCATGCGCGGTGCCAAGGGTCGGGCCGTACGACCGAAGACCGCCGGCCAGAAGCGGTACATCGATGCCATTCGCAACAACGTGATCACCTTCGGCCTGGGCCCGGCGGGCACCGGCAAGAGCTGGCTGGCGGTGGCGATGGCGGTGCAATCACTGCAGAGCAAACAGGTGCAGCGCATCATCTTGACGCGACCCGCTGTCGAAGCCGGCGAGCGGCTGGGCTTCCTGCCCGGCGACCTGATGGCCAAGATCGACCCGTACTTGCGCCCGTTGTACGACGCGCTGTACGACATGGTCGATCCCGAGGGCGCCCAGAAGCTGCTCGAGCGTCAGGCAGTCGAGGTTGCGCCGCTGGCGTTCATGCGCGGCCGCACGTTGAACAACAGCTTCATCATCCTCGACGAGGCCCAGAACGCCACGCCCGAACAGATGAAGATGTTCCTGACCCGCATCGGCTTCGGATCGAAGGTGGTGGTCACGGGCGACACCACACAGGTTGACGTTCCCGATGGGCGCAGCGGGTTGCTGGGCCTGGAACCGGTGTTGCAGGGCATCGAGGGTCTGACCTTCGTGCATCTGGGTGCCGGCGATGTGGTGCGCCACCGCATCGTGGCCGACATCGTTGCCGCATACGAGCGACGTGCCGAACGCCAAGCCTCCGACCGTCAAACCTCCGACCG
>JANNFQ010000084.1:0-9787 GCA_031380045.1 Acidimicrobiaceae bacterium | reverse complement strand
CGGCCCGAAGCGCGGCAAAGGGTTGTCGGCGGGGCCGAAGTGGTTGTACACGACGTCTTGGATCACCGCCATTCCACGGGCGTGGCAGGCATCGACGAATCGCTGGTACGCCGCCGGCCCACCGTAGGTCTCGTCGACCGTGAACCAGAACACGCCGTCGTAGCCCCAGTTGTGGGTGCCGTCGAAACCGTTGACGGGTAAGAGCTCCACGAATGACGCCCCGATCTCGACCAGGTGATCCAGATGTCCGATTGCCGCGTCCAACGTGCCCTCGGGAGTGAACGTGCCAACGTGCAGCTCGTAGATCATGCCCCCGGCCAGTTGGCGACCCGTCCAATCCTCATCGGTCCACGCGTGCGCGGCGTGATCGAACAGCAGCGACAGTCCATCGACGTCGTTGGGTTGGCGTCGCGATCGCGGATCGGGGACCGGCCGCGGATCGTCGTCGAGCAAGTAGCCGTACTCCTCACCGGACGACAGCCGGCTGCGAGCGTCGTCGTCGGCCAACGTCCACCAACCGTTCGGCATCGGCTGCATTGCGTACGACTGGCCACCGCTGAACAGGCGCACCCGTTCGGCCCGAGGTGCCCACACGTGGTAGTCGTTCATGCCTCGATCCTGGAGGGCACGAGCAAAGCAACCGGGTACTGCGCCAGCAATGCATCCATGCGAACCGGTTCGCCGCCGAAGGACGCACCGGTCAGCGCATCGACGTAGCACCGCTGGCTCAGCCCGACCGACGTGTCGCCCCATCCGCCGGCGCGCGCCAGGCCGATGGGCAATCTGGTCGCGACCGTCACTGCGCCTCCGCGATCGAACGCGACGAGGTGGCCGGCAGCGCTGCCGTGCGCAGCGATCGGTCGGTAGCTGGTGAACAGATCTGGCCGGTCGCGACGCAGGTGCAACGCCCGTGTGGTGACCAAGAGCTTTGCTGCCCCCGATTCGTCGATGTCGGGAAGCGCGCCGCCTTCCTCCAATGCCGCCAGCATCCGACGTCGAAGCGCGTAGTCCACCGGTCGGCGGTTGTCTGGATCGACCAGCGACATGTCCCACAACTCGGTGCCTTGGTACACGTCGGGCACCCCCGGCATCGTCAGTTGCAGCAACTTGGCCGACAGCGAGTTGCTCCACCCAGCATCGCGAATGCGGTCGACGAACTGCTCGACGATGCGAGCAATCCGCTGATCGTCGAACGCCGCATCGATCAGCGCGCGCATCCGTTGCTCGAACAGCGTGGATGGGTCGCCCCAGCTCGTCGACAGCCCGGCCTCGCGGGCCGCCTTCTCCGCGTAGGCATGCAAACGCTCGCGACTTGCCGGCCAGCTGCCGATGATCGCTTGCCACAGCAGGTTCTCCATCGACGCATCGCCCAGCGGAGTTGCGTCGCGCAGCTGAAGCAGGGTCGAGCTCCACTCATCGGGAACCTCGGCGAGCACCTCGAGGCGTGCGCGCACGTCCTCGCTCCGTTTGGTGTCGTGTGTGGTCAACGATGTCAGCGAGTGCGGTCGATCAGTTTGCCGGCGGTGCTGCCGATCGTGGAATCGATCGACGTTGATCGAGAACTGTGATGGGTCGCCACCCACCTCGGTCAGCGACCCCAACCGGTTGCGGCGATAGAACGCACAGTCTTCGACACCCTTGGCCATCACCATGCCCGATGTCTGTTGAAAGCGGATCGCGCCCGCATTCGCCGGATCGGTCAGCAACGGCACCAGCACGTCGACCCTTGCCGCCAGATCGGGCCGATGTGCCTTGGCAGCGACGGCGGCCGCGTGCAGATGTTCGATGCCGTGCGGCAGGTACGACCGATACACGGGGAAGCACGCCAGCAGCTCGGCGATCGCATCGGCGGCCCCAGGAACTTTCAGATCGCGCTCCAGACGCAACACCTCGGATCGCAGGATGCCATCGGCCACCGCACGCTTCGTCTCGTGGATCAGCATGGTCCACGTCATCGACGGGTCGGACGTGCTCTCGCTGCCTCGGAAGTCGAGTTCGGTCAGCACCGGCTGGCCGGCGGGATCGATGAGCACACGGTCGATGTCTGCCATCGCCTCGTAGCCAGTGGTCCCCGACGTCGCCCACGCCATCGGCAGTTGCTCGTCGACCGCCAAGATCTTCTCGACGACGACGTACGCGCCGTCGGTCGCCGCGGCCAGCGCATCGAGGTATCCGGCCGGGTCGGCCAGGCCATCGGGATGGTCGACGCGCAGCCCATCGACCAAACCATCGGCCACCCAACGGACGATCTCGGCATGCGATCGGTCGAACACCTCAGGCAACTCGGTACGGATGCCAGCGAGGGTGTTCACCGCGAAGAAGCGTCGGTAGTTCAGGTCGAAATCTGCCCGTCGCCAGTTGACGAGCTCGTAGTGCTGCCGACCGAGGACCGTCGATACGTCGGAACCGTCGTCGGCCGAGCCGGGGGCCAGCGGGAATCGATGGTCGTGATACCGCAGCTCGCCGTCCTCAAGGCGAACCTCTGGATCTGTCTCGTCTCCCAGAACCGGCACGCGCACCTTGCCGCCACCGAACTGCCAGTCGATGTCGAACGCCTGAGCATGCGGTGAGCGCCGACCGTTCGTCAGTACATCCCACCACCACTCGTTCTGGCTGGGCGTGGCGATGCCCATGTGGTTCGGAACGATGTCCACCAACACACCGAGATCCATGCCATGGGCAACGCGAGCGACGACCTCGAGTCCTTCGGCTCCACCTCGGTCTGCGTCAACCCAGCGATGATCGGTGACGTCGTAGCCGTGTTCAGATCCGCGTTCGGCCTGCAGCAACGGCGACAGGTACAACCAGTCGGCACCCAGCGCCGCGACGTAGTCGGCCACCTGGGCAGCCGCCGTCAGATCGAACGCGCGGTTGATCTGCAATCGGTAGGTCGAGCGGGGCACATGCACCGCCCCTGCTACCCCGCTCGGGTCAGACCAAACATCGAGCCGCCCGAACCTGCCTCGGCGCCGCCGGACCTCACGCGGATTGCGACCCTGCCCACAGGCGGTGGATGATCCACCCGGTGTCCAACGGGTTCTCGCGCTGCCATCGGCGAACGTCCAGACGATGACTGTGCGCCGAGCCGGTTCGGCGCACCCACCAGTTGACGGCGTCGTCGGCGTACAGCACTGCGGCGATCGGCCGGGCGGCTCGGATCGCGCTGATTGCGTCGACCGGCCGGTGACCCATCGCCAGCATCGCTGCGAACAGCAACGACGGTCCACGATTCACGCCCATGTGGCAGTGCACCACAATCCGCGCACTGGGGTCTACGACTGCGCTGATCACCGCTGCGGCGCCCGCATCGAACCACTCGTCGGCCTGCCGGCCATCGTCGTCATCCACGCCCAGCCAGCGGTATGCGATGTGCGGTGCCAGGCGGGCGACGAACTTCGTGTCGTCGGCCTCGACGCGCGTGTCGATGATGTCGGTGATACCGGCATCGACCCACTCGGCCAGATGCGATTTCATTGATGCGATGTCGTCGCCCAGATCGCCGCACAGCGCCAGCTGCGGAGTGACCCAGCACAGCCGATGCCACCACTCGATCGGCTCGATGGGCACCACGACGTCGGCCGCAGTCGTCGTCAGGTGTCGAAGGGTCGCGGACACGACCAAAGCCTTGTGCACCGGGGCCCTCAGGCCTGGTTCTTGACGATTTCCAGACGATCGCCGACGTATCGCTCGCCGAGTTGAACCTCGAACCGCGACTCAGCCAGCGGTACGAGTGCGGTAGCGACACAGTGTTCCCGGCACTGCGACTGCCAAGATCAGCGCGCAGTACACGAACGAGGCCAGCACCGGGTTGTCCATGGGCCACACGTGTTTCACCACCGGGGTGACCGGGTTGCCGAACAGCTCTCGGGTGGCCGACACCAGCGCACTGACGGGGTTGTACGACGCCACCCATTGCAGCCCCGACGGCAACGTCTCCAGCGGAACGAACGCGCTGCTGAGGAACGTGATGGGGAACACGACCACGAAGGCGACACCCATGACCGCGTCGGGTGCACGCACCAACATGCCGATCCACGTACCCACCCAGATCATCGCCGAGGCGTAGGCCAGCAACATCACCAGTGCCGCGGCAATGTGCCAGACGTCGGTGTGTGCCCGCCACCCGACCAGCAGTCCGGCGGCCAACAGCACGACGATCGACAGCAACATGCCGGCCAGTTCGGCCAGGTAGTGCCCCACGAGATAGGCAGGTCGGCTGGCCGGCAGTGACCGGAACCGGTCGATGACGCCCGCTTGCAGATCGTTGGCAATGGATGTGGCCGGGCCGGTCATGCCGAACGACAACGACTGCACCAAGATGCCGCCGATGATGTACTCGCGATACGTGCCACCGCTGATCGAGATGGCGCCGCCGAACACGTACGAGAACAGCAGTACGAACATGATCGGCTGCATCGTGACATCGAGCAGCTTCTCGGGGATCTGGCGGATGTGCTCGATGTTGCGGCGGGCGAACACGACCGAATCGGACATGAGATGCGCAACGCCGGTCCGAGCCACGGGAGGCTGGTTCGAACCGGCACGCGCACCACCGAGGGGAGCAAGGCCGCTGTCGTGCAAGGTGGTCGTCATACGGTTGCTCCGTGGTCGTGGTTGGCATGGTCGTGGTTGGCATGGTCGTGGGTGGCATGGTCGTGGTTGGCACTGTGGAGGACGCGGTCGGGGGCGGTGGGCGACGTGAGCGCCAGGAAGACCTCGTCGAGGGTGGCCTGACGGCGGTTGATGTCGACGGCGTCGATGCCGGCCTGGTCGAGTGCACGGACCACGTCGATCAAGCGAGTGCCTTCGGCAATCGGTGCGGTGACGATGAGCAGGTCTTCGTCGAACGACGAATCGTTCGATGCGAACACGCTCAGTGCCCCGGCCGCGGCCACCAGATCGCCGTGCGCGGCGACCGTGACGTCGATGCGATCGTCGCCGATGCGGGTCTTCAGATCGGCGGGCGTACCGTGGGCAACCGTACGACCGTGATCCAGCACGACGATGTCATCGGCCAACCGGTCGGCCTCTTCGAGGTACTGCGTGGTGAGGATGATGGTGGTGCCCTCTCGCACCAGATCGCGCAAGATCTGCCACAGGTCGCCGCGGCTGCGCGGGTCCAATCCGGTGGTGGGCTCGTCGAGGAACAGCACTTCGGGATTGGCCATGATCGAAGCCGCCAGATCCAGTCGGCGACGCATGCCGCCCGAAAACGTCTTCACCAGTTTCGACGCGGCGTCGGTCAGCTCGAGCTGTTCCAGCAGCGCGTCGCCACGCCGCCGCGCCTCGGCCTTGGACAGGCCGTACAGACGACCCACCATCTCGAGGTTCAGGCGCGCGCTCATCAACCCGTCGACCGTCGCCTGCTGCGCAGCAACCCCGATGTGCTGGCGCACCTGAGCGGCCTGCGACGCGACATCGAAGCCGGCAACCGAGGCGCGCCCTTCGCTGGCGTGCGTCAACGTGGTGAGGATGCGGATGGCGGTGGTCTTACCGGCACCGTTGTGGCCCAGCACGCCCAGCACAGTGCCCGGCGGAACCTGCAGGTCGAGGTCACGAAGCGCCCACAGGTCGTCGTACCGCTTGCCCAGCCCCTCGGCCACCACACCTGCGGACGCAAATCGACCGGCGTTCGGGCTGATCGTATGTTGTACCACTTGTTCGTACATAGTACGACGAATAATAGCAGTACACTGTACGACGTGGCAAGCAGGTTTCCCGCGAAACGTCAGGACCCCCCGACCATCCGGTCCGCCGCCAGCCGCGGCAACGCTGCAGCCAAGCGTGGTCCCGCCGTCGAATCCGGCGAAGCGATCCGCAACTACGTCGCCGACGTCGTTGCCGAGAAGATCAGCACCAAGGCCGCCAAGCAGGCTGCCAAGGTGTCGGCCAAGGCGCACCACCACCTGGAGTCACTCGATCGTCTGGCCGCGCACCTCGATGCGCTGGACGTGTGGACCCGAGCCGAGCCCGGCAGTCGCAAACCGCGCTTCACCCGCGACGACATCGCCGCTGCTGCGATTCGCATTGCCCGATGCCGAAGGGCTGGATGCCGTCTCGATGCGGCGCATCGCCGCCGATCTCGACTCGGGAACGATGACGCTGTATCACTACGTGCGCACCAAGGACGAGCTGATGACGTTGGTCAGCGATGCCGTCATGGGCGAGGTGACCCTGCCGGCAACCCATGTGATGCCCGACGATTGGCGCCAGGCGCTGACGCTCATCGCCGTCCGATCGCGCGACGCACTGCTGCGCCATCCATGGATGCTGGACATCCACGACGACCCACCCATCGGCCCCAACAGCGTGCGCCACTTCGACCAGTCGTACGCAGCAGTGGCATCGCTGCCCATTTCGCTCGCCGAGCGCATGGAACTGATCATGGCGGTCGACGAGTACGTCTTCGGATTCTGCATGCACGCCCGCAACAACGAACAAGGCGACGCGCAGGCAGTCGCTGCCGAGATGCTGGCGTATGTCAGCGACCTGGTCGCCACCGGCGACTACCCACAGCTGTCGGCCATGGTCCAGTCCGAGGGCCTGGAAACCTCATGGGAACAGATGCAGAGCGCGATGAGCGACCCTGCTCGGTTCGGTCGCAACCTGGGCAGGCTGCTCGACGGCTTCGACGCTGAGTTCAGCCGCCGACGCCGCTGACTACCAGCGATAGTGGGCGAAGGCCTTGTTGCTCTCGGCCATCTTCTGCATGTCGTCGCGACGCTTGATCGCGGCGCCCAGACCATTGGCGGCGTCGAGCAGCTCGTTGGCCAGGCACTCGGCCATGGTCTTCTCACGACGCTTGCGGCTGAAGTCGACCAGCCAGCGGATGGCCAGCGTGCTGGCCCGGCGAGGACGAACCTCGACCGGCACCTGGTAGCTGGCGCCACCGACGCGGCGGCTCTTCACTTCGAGCGGCGGCTTGATGTTGTCGATCGCACGCTTCAGCGTGGCGATGGGCTCGGCGCCACTCTTCTCTTCGACGATCTTCAACGCGTCGTACACGATCTTCTCGGCAACGGTGCGCTTGCCATGCAGCATCACCTTGTTGACGACCTGCGAAACGAGCAGCGAACGGTACAGCGGGTCGGGAATCAGCTCACGACGCTGTGCGGGGCCTTTGCGGGGCATGTCAGATCACGCTTCCTTGACTCGTTCGACTTACTTGGCCATCTTGGCGCCGTAGCGGCTACGGGACTGCTTGCGGTTCTTCACACCGGCAGCGTCCAGCGCGCCACGAATGATCTTGTAGCGCACACCCGGCAGGTCGCGCACACGGCCGCCACGCACCAGCACGATGCTGTGCTCTTGCAGGTTGTGGCCCTCGCCCGGAATGTAGGCGGTGATCTCGACACCGCTGGACAGACGAACACGGGCGACCTTGCGCAGCGCAGAGTTCGGCTTCTTGGGGGTGTTGGTGTAAACGCGAGTGCACACGCCACGACGCTGCGGCGACCCCTTCAGGGCGGGCGTCTTGGTCTTCGAGAACTTGGTGGTGCGCCCTTGGCGAACCAGCTGCTGAATTGTGGGCACGCGTCTACCTTTGCGAATGTTCTGCTGTCGGAACAGCCACGTGGATGACTCCACGCAGGACCATGCAATGCTAGAGGCGCGCGTGCTGGCACGGCAACCCGTCAGCGACGACGGCCAGCCCCGGAATGCTCGTCCGGCGACGACCGTGCCCATCGTGGGGGCGTCATCCGGTGGCCAACGATGCCAGATAGCCAGCGTTCTCGGTGGCTGCCAGCAGCAGTTCCGGACCCAGCCAGGTCTGGGCCACGTCCAACGAGGCGGTGGGCGAGAAGTGCAGACCGTCGGGCCGTACGTCGTGGTCCAGCGCCAGCCCGGTCGCCTCCATCCAGCTGCGCAGGTCCAGCAGTTGCGATCGGTCGGCGTGATCGCGGATGGTGTCGCGCATGACATCCTCACGGATCTGCACCAGCTCGGGATCGGTGAACGGGTGCGGTTTGCCCAACCAGAACGCGTCGATCACCGGCGCACGCACCCACACGATCCGGGCCGAGGTGCTCGACAGGATCAGCTGGGCGACAGCCTCGTACCCAGTACGAATCCTGGCCACGTAGCGTGCGTCGCGTGGGTCCAGCAGGCCCTCTTCGTCGTTCCACTGGCGGGGTACGACGTCGCGCGACGACACCATCATCATGACGACGTCGGGTTGCAGGGCGACCAGAGCGTCGGGCAGTTCGTCATCCAGCAACTCGTCACACCGAACCTGGAACGGCTCGTCTCCGTCTGATGGCACCTCGCCGCCGCGCACGAAACCGCAGCCCGGCGCGACAGCCAGACTGACCTGCGCGAGGTCGGGATGTGCGGCGGCCCACGCCACCAGTCCCGCGCCGGTCGCCTCGGCGGTCGAGTCGCCCACCACCAGGATCCGCGCCGGCCGAGTGAGTGCGGTCTGGATGGCCGGCTGATTTGTCGAGGTGGTCGTGGGCCGATTCTCGGCGATCGATCCGGACGGCGCAGTGGCCGCGTCGCCACCAGTGGTCGAGGCCGTGGCCGAGTTGGGCGGAGGTGCGATCGCGGCCGGCGCGATGGTCGAAGCAGCGATCGTCGAACCAGCGACGGTCGAAGCGGGGCCGGCGACCAACAGCGGCTGGTCGCTGCCGATCGGTTGGATCGCTGCCGCCTCGGCCAGATCGGCATTGGGTGCGTAGTACACGACGGCTCCCCCGGCAGGTACCAGCAGCACCAGACCGAAGACCCCCGCCGTCGCGAACGCCGATCGGGCGACCGTGCGGCCACTGGTGGTGCGGCCGAACCTGATCGGTCGTTCCAGCACCCAGTACGACAGCACCGCGACGGTCAACGTTGCCACCAGGCGGAGCACCAACAGGCTGAAGCCGGACTGGCCTACTCGCGCCGACGTCATGAGGACGTACGTCGGGAAGTGATACAGGTACACGCCGTAGCTGACTTTTCCCAGCGCGACCAACGGTTTGGCTGCCAACACGCGGGCAACTGGCCCCGGCTGTTGCAGGCCCAGAATCAGCAATCCCGTCACGATCGCCAACGCAGGAAAGGCCCCGTGATACGCAGGCCCGCCGGCCGCCGGCAGCACCACCGCCAGTGCCAGCGCCCCCAGTGCCCCGACCGGCGCCATCCAATGGCCGGGCCTGATGCGACCTCGCGCCAACGCGACGGCCAGCCATGCCCCCACCAAGATCTCGGCGGCTCGAGCGGGCGACGCCCAGTAGGCAGCGTCGCGACCCCACACCAGCGCGATGACGGGTGCCGCGACGGCGAACGCGACGGCCAACGCAGCGACGATCATGTCGAGGCCCCAACCACGCCTGCGGGCCATGCGGGCCAGGCCCCAGAAGGCCAGCGGCCACACCCAATAGAACTGCTCTTCGATGGCCAGCGACCAGTAGTGGTCGAGCGGCGAGATGATGCCGGCATTGCGACTCTGCAGGTCGGTGTAGCTCTCGCCCGCAGCCAGTTGCACCCAGTTGGCCACCTGGAACAGCGCGCCCAAAATGTCGCGACGCAGATGCGTGACGCCTTTCCACGTGTCGAACGCGCCGAGCACAGACACTGCCGTCAGGCACACCAGGCTGGCCGGCATCAAGCGGCGCAAGCGACGGGCGTAGAACGCCTTCGGGGCGACGCGACCGCTGAACTCGAACTCGCGCACCAGCAGCGAGGTGATCAAGAACCCCGACAGGGTGAAGAACATCGAGACGCCGAAGTAGCCGCCCTTCATCCATGCGACGTTGCCGTGGAACAACAGCACCATGCACACGGCGACGGCGCGCACACCGTC
>JANNFQ010000033.1:0-13613 GCA_031380045.1 Acidimicrobiaceae bacterium | reverse complement strand
CGTGTCACGAACCGGGCCAGTTCTAGTAACGAGCGATGGTCCACCGCCAACTCGCGGTCGACCTGGTTCGCGTACTCGATGGGCGTGCTGCCGGCGGGCGCGGGCGCGCCCGCCAGTTGGAGGGCGCCGACTGCACCGTGCCATGCCGAGATGACCTTCTCGGTGGGCGTGGTGCCCGAACGAGTGAACCGACGCACCACGATCGGCATGCCGATCGCCCACGCAACGACGACGACGAGCGCCAGCAGGATCCAATTCATCGCGCCGCCGCCCCCACCGCCTGATGACGCCACGGCCAGGGGTACGGTGGTTGCAGTTCCGCTGCCCGGACGATTGTCGATGTTGGGCTCGGTGGTGGCAGTGGTCCGAACACCGGTGGTGGTCGGCCCGGGAGTGTTCTCGCCGGTGCCCGTACCCGGCTCGATCGGGGTTTCGTCCTGGCTTTCGGCGGCTCCGGTGACTGCTTCGCTGCCGGGCGCGCCACGGCCCGGCGTGGGCTCGAACAACACCCAGCCGATGCCGTCGAACCACACCTCTGGCCAGGCGTGTGCGTTACGTCCGTACACGTGGAACAGCCCATCGGACTTCAGCTCGCCCTTGGTGAAGCCGACGGCCACACGACTGGGCAGCCCCACTGCTCGAGCCATGACGCCGAACGTGCCGGCGAACTGCTCGCAGTAGCCGCGGCGGATGCGCAGGAAGCTGAGGATGGCGTTGTCGCTGTGGCCGCTTTGCACCCTGGTGTCGTAGTCGAACTCGCTGCGGAACCAGTTCTGCAAGGCGATCGCCTTGTCGTACGGCGTGGTTGCGCCGGCCACCACGGCCTGCGCCTGCTCGACGATCTCGGAGGGCAAACCCGGGGGCAGATCCAGGAACTCAGTCCCACCGGGAGGCGACGATGCGCTGGCCGACCGCAGCACATCCACCGACGGCACACCGACGTCGGCGGTGATGTTGAAGATGTCGCCCTGGTTCAGCGTGCCATCATCGACCACCAGCGTGTCGGTTCCAGAGAGCCACAGCAGATCGGTGGCCGCGGCCTGCACCTGAGTTGGGCGGAACGCGGTGGGCACCAACTCGCCGCCGAAGCGCGAGATGCGGATCTGCTGCTGCACCAGTTGCGTTGCGGCGGTCGTGCCGTTCAGCTCGCCGTCGGCCGATTCCAATGTTCTACTGGGTAGCCCCCATGTGGTGCCGTCGAACTTCGACAGGCCGGTGACCCGCCAGTAGCGGCCGACGGCCGAGCTGACAGTGAACATCTCGGTGTTCTTGCGATTGATGAGTCGCGAGCGGATGTCGACCAGCGGGCTGAGCACCTCGGTGACATCGCTTTGGGTCTGACGAGTCTCGAGCAGTGGGGCCGCATCGGCACCCGGCAACGCCGGACCCAACAGCGCCGCCATCAACGCAGCCACGGCAGCGCAGAGCGCTGTAGCCGGTAGCGCCGCGCCGACGGCGCGTCGGCGACGCCCCAACCACGACTCGTTGCCCCCGCCGTGCAACGCCCGCAGCACCGCAACGACGACGAGCGCCGAGGCGAACCACACAGCGGCGACGGTGACGCGGTTGCGGTCGGTGCCCAGCGCAGCGGTGAAGATGAACAGCACGCCCGCCGGCACCACGGCCTCGGCGCGGCCGAAGGCGCGGAACGCGAACGCATCGGCCAGCAGGGACACAAGGCCCAAACCCAGTGCTGCCGCCAGCAGGAACGAGCCTTCGCTGGGAACCGGAGCGACCGCAGTGGGGAACTGCGACCACACAAGACGCAGGTCCAAACGCAGCAGTCGCAGCGTGTCGCCCGAGGGGATGACGACATGCATGGTGTCGCGGTAGAACAGCAACGCCAGCATCTCGACCACAACCAACAGCATCAATGGCAACGCGATCAGGGCGGGCACGCGAGCGATGCGCAACGCGATGCTGATCAGATGCACGCCGATCACCATGACCAGCAGCGTGCGCAGGAAGACCCAGTCGGCGAACACCCGGCACATGGCCACAGCAGTGACCGCGCTGAGGATCATCAGCGCGACGCTGGCCACCAAGTGGTCGATGTCCGAGGGGCGAGACCGCCGTGCCGGCCGGCCCGTGTTCACCCGGCCACCACGTCGTATGCGCTGGGCAGCCGGGCGCCTCCACCGAAGCTGCCCGTCAGGATGGCCCATGATTCGGCGAACGCGTCGAACGACGATGCATCGACCACGAACCGCGCTGTTCGGCGGGCGGCTGCCGTTGACTGCGAGGCGACCACGACCATGGTCTCTTCGGGGCCTAGCGAGCTGCCGATCAGCGCGGCGCACGCGCTGTCTGCCGACGAGGTGACCACGGTGACGATGCCCAGGCCCTCGCCGGCTTTCAGGGGAGGCATGACACCGTCCACGTGGTCGCCGGGCTGCACGGTGGCCAACCATCGCAGCGTCGAAGCCGCCACGTCGTGACCGCGCAGGTCGGTGTCGAGCGCGACCAGCCGAGTGGTCAGACCCGCGGCTACCGCACCGGTAACCAAGCTGGCCGCAGCCGATACCGCTCGCTCGAAGCCGTCGACGTCGTACGCGCCGGCATCGGTGTCCAGCACGACCGTGCAGCGCTTGACACCCTCGAGCGCTGTCTCTTTGACGATCAGGTCGTTGGAACGGGCCGAGGCCTTCCAACTGATGCGTCGCAGATCGTCGCCCTGCACGTACTCGCGCAGCGAGTGGAACTCGCTGCCCGACTGACCATGCGCCTTCAGTCGCAGATGGTCACCCAAGCGACCCGACGACCCGCCCAGCGTGAAGCGCGCGGGAACGTGCTGCGGCATGACCAACAACTCGCTGGAGCCGGGGATCATGAACGTGCGCGAGGCCAGGCCCAAAACATCGCGGCGCCGGGCGCGCATCGGCCCAACGCGCACGACACCGCGCGATGCGGTGGGTAGGCGATATGCCGCAGTGGACCGCTCGCGCGGGCGAAGCGGTGCCAAGTTCATGGTGGCCCCGCCCGACGACCCGACCGGCTCCCACAGTTGCAGGACAGAGCTGCGGTGAGAGCCGACGTTGGCGATCTGGATGTCGACGCGCGCTGCGTCGCCGGCCTGCACGGTGGATGGCTCGACCAACCGTCGGACCGCCAATCGCGGTGGCTTGGCAGACAGAGTGATCATTGCGACGATCAGCGCTGCGGCGACGCCGACGCCCAGCACGTACAGCTCGATGATGCCGAAGACGCGGCCGATGACGAACGCTGCGAAGGTGAGCGCGATCGCGCCCCACCCGCTGCGCGTCAACATCAGCGCCCCGCAGGAACAGTGACGGCGTCGAGTACTTCGCGAATGGCTTGGTCGGCGGTGAGACCGCGTGACGCCGCGTCGGGTCTGATGACCACCCGGTGAGCCAACACTGCGATGGCCACCGACTTCACGTCGTCGGGTGTGGCGAAGTCGCGGCCGCTGGCCGCTGCCCGAGACCGGGTGGCCCGCGCCAGTTGCAACGTGGCTCGTGGCGACAGACCCAACGTGAGACCCTGATGGGCTCGACTGGTCTCGGCGATGTCGACCAGATACGACTTCAGCGCATCGGCCAGATGCACGGATCGTACGGCCTCGGACATCTGCAGGATCTCGGCGGCGGTGACCACCGGCTGCAACGTTGACAGGGCTACTGCGGCGCCATGCGAATCGAGGATGCTGAGCTCGGCCTGGCGGCCGGGGTAGCCCAGCGACAGGCGCATCAGGAACCGGTCGAGTTGGCTCTCGGGCAACCGGTAGGTGCCTTCTTGTTCGACCGGGTTCTGGGTTGCCGCCACCATGAACGGATTCGGCAGTTGATAGGTGCGCCCCTCGGCCGACACCTGGCGTTCTTCCATGGCCTCGAGCAGCGCCGACTGGGTCTTCGGTGATGCACGGTTGATCTCGTCGGCCAGGACGATGTTGGCGAACAGCGGGCCGGGCTGAAACACGAAGCTCTCGGACGCACGCTGCAGCACGCTGACGCCGACCAGATCGGTGGGCAACAGATCGGGGGTGAACTGCACGCGTTTCCACGTGCAGTCGATCGAGGTCGCCAGGGCCTTGGCCAAGCTGGTCTTGCCGACGCCCGGCACGTCTTCGATCAGCAGGTGACCTTCGGCCAGCAGGCACATGACAGCCATGTCGATGGCCTCACGCTTTCCGTGCACGACCTGGGCGATGTTGGTGGTGATCGCGTCGAACAGTGAAGCGAATGTCTTGCGAGCTGCCGTAGGACCCGGCGAGGGTTGGGGTCCGGAAGCGGGGTCGTACAGCGCCGTCATGGCGTGCAGAGTAGCGGTGTCATCAGGTACCCGTGCCGCGAGCGATGCACGTGCGCGAAACGGTACTGTCGATGTCGTGCCGGACCTGTACCTCGCGATCGACATCGGCGGTACCAAGCTCACTGCCGGGATCGTCGATGAAGCCGGCGCAGTGGTCATTCGCGACCGCGTTGCGACCCCCACCCGCGATGTGTGGTCTGCGTTGGCCCGGTTGGTGAAGCGTGTTGTCGCGGCGTCGCCCGTGCCGCCCGTTGCCTGCGGTGTCGGCTGTGGCGGACCCATGGTGCCGGCCAAGGGCGTGGTGTCGCCCCTGTACATCCCGTCGTGGCGCGGGTTCGATGTACGCGACCTGCTGGTCGAGCTGACCGGCCTGCCCACGGTGGTCGATACCGAGGCGAAGGCGATTGCATCCGGCGAGGCGTGGCACGGAGCGGCCCGTGGAGTCGACGACTTCATCGGCGTCGTGGTGGCCACCGGTGTCAGCGGCGGCATCATCTCCGGCGGGCGGCTGCTGCAAGGACGTGTTGGCAACGCGGGTCACATCGGCCACATGGTGGTCGAGGCCGACGGTCGGCCGTGCGTGTGTGGCGGGTTCGGTTGCCTCGATGCGTACTGCAGTCGCCAGGCCATCGAAGACGAGACGGGGCGGGCCGCCCAGCGGGCGCCCCGGGCGATCATCGAGCGCACGGGCACATTGGTGGGGAGGGCGCTGGTCTCGGTTGGCGCCATCGTCGACCTGAAGATGGCAGTCATCGGTGGCACATTGGCGCTGGGCTTCGGCGATGTGTTCTTCGACGCAGTCAGGCACGAGGTCGATGCCAGGGCCAAGCTCGGCTTCCTGCAGGGCTTCACGGTGGTGCCGGTCGGATTGGGCCACCACGCGCCGCTCGTGGGCGCAGCGGCCTTGGCCAGATTCACGCTCGGCTCACCCGATCGCGCGGCACCCGGCACCGCCGGTGTGGCTCCCGACGCTTCGGCCGTGGGGGCTACCGCGCGGTAACATCTCGGTCATGCGACCGATGTACACCGCCGAAGCCCAGGCCTATCGCGAGAAGGTGCAGGCGTTCCTGGCCGAGAAGCTGCCCGTGAACTGGGGTGGCATCGGCCAGCTCGATGGCAGCGAACTGACTCAGTTCGTCGCCGATTGGCGCAAGACCCTGTATGAAGGCGGCTATCTGGCCACCAGTTGGCCGGTGGAGTACGGCGGCGCCGGACTGTCGGCGTTGGAACAGGTGATCATCGGCGAAGAGTTCGCCAGGGCGGGCGTGCCGACCGGGGGCCACAACGACGTGTTCGGCATCCAGATGTTGGGCAACACGTTGCTGCAATGGGGCACCGACGAGCAGAAGTCGCATTACCTGCCGCGCATCCTGTCGGGCGCCGACACGTGGTGCCAGGGCTACAGCGAACCCAATGCCGGCAGCGACCTGTCGAACCTTGGCCTGCGCGGCACGCTCGATGGCGACCAGTGGATCCTGAACGGTCAGAAGATCTGGACGTCGTCCGGACATCTGGCCGACCACATCTTCACACTGGTGCGCACCGACCCCGACGCTCCGCGGCACAAGGGCATCTCGTTCATCTTGGTCGACATGCGCCAGCCGGGCATCGAGGTGCGGCCGATCAAGATGATCTCGGGCGAAAGCGAGTTCAACGAGGTCTTCTACACCGACGCCGTCGCGCCGAAAGACGAAGTGGTCGGCGGCATCAACAACGGTTGGGCAGTTGCCATGACGTTGCTGGGCTTCGAGCGTGGCGAGGCGGCGGCCACCATGCCGATCCGCTTCCAAGCCGAGCTCGATCGTCTGTTCATTCTGGCCAAAGAGGCGGGCGTGGCACACGATCCGATCATCCGTCAACGACTGGCGGCGTGCTACGGCAAGGTGCAGATCATGCGCTACAACGGAATGCGCGTGCTGACTCGTTTCCTGGCCGGCCACCACCCCGGCCCCGACGGCGCGATCTCAAAGCTGTACTGGAGCGAGTACCACAAAGAGGTCACCGAGCTGTCCATCGACATCCTGGGTGCACAGGCAATGGTGCCCTCCGGTCGCCGACCCTCTTCGTCGTTCCAGGCCGACGACGCCGGCGCGCCGAACAGTTCGTGGAGCTGGGTCGGCACGTTCCTGAACGCACGGGCGGGCACCATCTATGCGGGCTCGTCGCAGATCCAACGCAACATCATCGGCGAGATGGTGCTGGGCCTCCCGAAGGAGCCGCGCTGAGCCAGGGTCGCACGCACGGCATCGTCGCCTGGACTCGGGTCGGTCTGGCGGTTGCGCGCCACCCAATGCTGTGGCCCACGGCCGTGCGCCAGATGCGTCGCACCGCGCCCACGGGGTGGTGGCGGCACCGGCCGTTCCTGCCCGTGCCCTCTGGCCAGTACCTGCGTTTCAGGCTGATCACCCAATATGGCTCGGCCGATCATCCGCCGGTACCCGCCGATGTGCTGAACTACCTGCTGTGGTGCAGGCGAACGGCTTCGTGAACTCAATTCGACGACGCGTTCGAATTGCTACCGACCCACGACCTCGGGGTCGGTAGGGTCCCTCCATGAGCAGCGCGCTGGTACTGAACGCCACGTACGAGCCGCTGTCTGTCGTGCCGGCCCGCCGGGCGGCCTGCCTGGTGCTGGCCGACAAAGCCGACGTGGTCGAAGACGACGGCACCGTCATGCGTTCCGAGTCGCTGTCTGTTCCGCGTCCGTTGGTCATTCGGTTGCGGTACGTGGTGAAGGTGCCGTACCACCGGCGCACCGCGCTGTCGCGACGCGCTGTGTTCGCGCGTGACAATCACTGCTGTCAGTACTGCGGCGGCCTGGCCGACTCGATCGACCACATCATGCCCCGCTCGCGTGGGGGTCAACATGCGTGGGAGAACGTGGCCGCGGCGTGTCGTCCGTGCAACCTGTCCAAGCGCGATCGCACGCCCGACGAGGCCGGCATGAGCCTGGCACGGCCGGCACACGCACCACGCGAACTGGCGTGGGTCACCATTTCGGTCGGCCGCGTTCCCGAGGCGTGGAAGCCGTACCTCGCCAAGGCCAGCTGATCGCCTGATCGGGCGCAGAACGCAATGGTGAGTTCGTCGGCCTCCACCGGGCCGTGGGTCACCACGCACCATCGCGGTTCGGCGGCCACGTTCCACGCCCTCGAACCGACGGGTGAACACCGACAGGCGTGGTGGCTGGATGTGGATCAGCCCGCGCTCGTCCTCGGCTCGACACAGCCCGAATTGGTTGCCGATGCCCAGGCATGCGCCGCGGCCGGCGTGCAGGTCGTGCGCCGACGCAGTGGCGGGGGAGCGGTGCTGTTGTTGCCCGGCGAATGCGCGTGGCTGGATGTCGTCGTGCCTCGCGACGATCCGTTGTGGCACGACGACATCGGCGAATCGATGTGGTGGTTGGGTCAGGTGTGGGCCGAAGCACTGGACGTGCTGGGCTGCAGCGACGTCGCGGTGCACCGTGGGCCGTTGCAACACACGCCATGGTCGCGGCTGGTGTGCTTCGACGGTCTGGGTGCCGGCGAGGTGACGATCAATGGCCAGAAAGCGGTGGGCATCAGCCAGCGTCGAACCCGGCACTGGGCGCGATTGCAGTCATCGGTGAACCTGGCGCCGGCCTCCGCCGGTGCCGATCGGCGCGCCAGCAGTGCCCATCGGATGCTGGTGCCGTTGCTGTCCCCACCACGCCCCACCGTGGATCAACTGTGTCCGGTTGCAGTGATCGATGCCTCGATCGAGGCCGTGCAGACCGCTGTGAACTCCGCCCTCGCGCAACGCTGACTCAGGGCAGATCGACGAGCACGGCGATCGTCTCGCCCAGCTGTCCTCGTGCGGCCGACGGTGGTGGCCACCGACCCGGTCGATGTCATTGCCTGACCGGGCCAGACCCGGTCAGCACCTGACATCAGTCGACATCGGCCGACGGCCGGACGCCCCTGACAGCCGAACGGGTGATTTGCGCGCCCTCAGCGCGATCGCGACTGTTTTGAGCGCGAAGCACCATCCGCCCTGGTGACAGGGCTCGGACCACTCTTTGTCGAGTCGCAAGAGGCGCGTTGTGGAGGAATGTGGGGGGAATAGTTGACTTGTAGGGGAAAAGGGGGGGAGAATGGGGGTCAGGTGGGGAACCGGCAATGACGACCCCGAGGCAACCGTGAAGTGAGGTGAACCAAGGTGTTGTTCGTCGGGACGCATGAGCGCCAGCTCGACGACAAAGGTCGGCTGGCGTTGCCGGCCTCGTTCCGCACGCACCTGGGCGAGCACTGCTACCTGGTGATGGGTGACGACCAGTGCGTCAACGTCATCCCCGCCGACCAGTTCGAGACCATGGCCGAGCAATTGATGAACCGGGTCGAGCGCGGCGAAGCCAGTCGGCAGCGCCAGCGAGCCGTGGCATCCAGCGCCACCTTGGTCAGTGTCGACAAGCAAGGCCGCGTCACCGTCGACGACCGGCTGCGCACCTACGCCGGTCTGCGCACCGACGACCGGGTGGTGGTCACCGGCAACTTTCGGGTCATCGAGATCTGGGCCCCGGACCGGTTCTCGGCGATCAACGACGAGGGCACCAGCGATCTGGCCGGAGCCAGCGCCTGATGTGCCCGAACACTTCGACAATCACCCACGATCAGCAGAAGGAGGAACGAGGAACCACGACGCCGATGGCAACCCCACGGTCATGAACACGACAACCGCTCGTTACACCCGAACCCGTGGCGCATCTGCAGTCCGCCGGTCGGCAAGATGGACAGCCCCACTCCGCCCGCTTGCCGTCTCGTCGACCGGGGAGACATCCCGGCGACACCCGCCGACCGGCGGGCTGCAGATGTGCCACGCCATCGGGTGCTGCGATCGATGACAGCTGAGTTCGAACACCGCCCGGTGATGGCGGCAGAGGTCGTCAAGGCCTTCGCCACTGTTCCGCCGGGATGGGTGCTCGATGCAACGCTCGGCGGCGCCGGGCATGCCATGGCCATCCTGGAGGCCCACCCGCATCTTCGTGTGCTGGGTCTCGACAGGGATGGCGATGCCCTGGCCGTTGCGATGCAGCGTTTGTCGGTGTTCGGTGACCGCGCGGCAACTGCGCATCTGCGATTCGACCTCCTCGACCACGCCATGGAAGCACTTTCGATCGATCACCTGAGCGGAGCATTGTTCGACCTGGGCGTCAGCTCGCCGCAACTCGACCGTGCCGATCGGGGCTTCTCGTACCGCAACGACGCCCCGCTGGACATGCGCATGGACCAGCGCGAGCAGTGGACTGCCAGTGACATCGTGAACGGCTACGACGAGATCACACTGGCGCAGGTCATCCGCCGCCACGGGGACGAGCGCTTTGCAGGTCGTATCGCCCGAGCCATCGTCGCCGCTCGCCCCATCGAGACCACGACACGTCTGGCCGAAGTGGTGGTGGGCGCGATTCCGGCCGCGGCCCGGCGCACCGGTGGTCATCCGGCCAAGCGCACGTTCCAGGCAGTGCGCATCGAACTGAACCAAGAGCTCGAGGTGCTGCCGACCGCGCTGGACACGGCGATGGAGCGCACTGCGTTAGGTGGCCGTGTTGCCGTGCTGTCGTACCACTCGGGCGAGGATCGAATCGTCAAAGAACGCATGCGTCTGGCTGCAACCGGTGGATGCGTGTGCCCGCCAGAACTGCCGTGTGTGTGCGCTGCTGTGCAGACGGTGCGCATCGTGCGCAACGTGCCGCGAACGCCGACGGCCGACGAACTGGTCGCCAATCCGCGGGCGCGCAGCGCCCGTCTGAGAGTCGTCGAACGCATTCAGCCGGCGTCACGCAACGACTCCATGGGCCGCGCCTGAACCATGGCTGTCCCGCTTCGTCGCATCGCGCCATCGCGCGCCCGCCCTTCGGCGCCACTTCAGCCGTCGTCGCGGCCGGGCATCGGCACTCGGCGTCATGGCGAGGTCGATCGTTCGCCGCGGCCCATGGTGCGCGCCACGGTGGGCATCCAGGCCTCGCGACGCCCCACCTTGGCATTGGTGCCCCGGCGCCGCCGCGCCGCCACCGTCGCTGTCATCCTGAGTGCTGTCATCGTGTCGGCGATGTTGGCGTCGGCCGCGTTCCAGACGCAGCTGGCTCAATCGCAGCTCGAACTCGACAGGTTGGACCGCGAGATCTCGGCCAGCCGACAGTCGTATGACACGCTGCGACGAGAGCGCGCCGACCTGCGTGCGCCGGCCCGCCTGGCCGAGATCGCCGCATCGACGGGCATGGTCAGCACCGACGACGTGACCTACATGGACATCGATGCCCAGACGTTGGTGGTCGTGCAACAGGCTGCCGGAACGCTGAACAGTTCGGTCAACGGCGATGACGAACTGCTCAGCGAGTTCCGTGACGTGAAAGCTGCGACGGATGGCACTCCATGAGCCGTCGTCGCGCGCCGTTAGAGCGGCGCGGCCACCCACGTGACGGACGCGCTGTCGGTCATGGCCAGCGTTCGGACGGCCTGACGCCCGACCCCCGGCATCGCTCGGCTGGGTACCGCAGCGACGGCCAGCGCAATGCCGGCGCGACTTCACGGGGCTCGACTCCACGGGGCTCGACATCACGGGGCTCGACATCACAGGGCTCGACGCGACGATCGACCGCCCGCTCGGCCGCGACCCCCGCCCCCCGGCGCACCAGCGGGCGCGCCCACCCGACCGCACGCCATCTCGACTCCGTTCCCACGGGGCCGCGCCACCCGGCCGACGGCCCTCCACGTCGCGTCACCTCGCGTCAGCAGGCCGTCCAGCCAACTGTCCGTCAATCGATGGATCGTCGACATGGCTCGGCCCGCCGGCCCGTTCGGGCATTGAAGAAGCGGGCCATCCGAGCGCCGCGCATCGTCAGGCACTACTTCAAGGCAGGACAGACCCGTCGGCGGCTGCTGGCGGTGTTCATCCTGACGGCTCTCGTGTTCAGCATCGTGATCACCCGAGTCGTCATGCTGCAGACTGCCGATGCCGAGGGTCTGCGTGAGGCGGGCCGTGCCCAGCGCACCAGCGAGCGCGTGTTGCAGGCCACCCGTGGTGTCATCTTCGATCGCAACGGCGAGGAACTGGCCATGTCGGTGCCGTCCACCACGATCACGGCCAACCCCAAGCTGGTCGGCGATCCTGCGGCCACCGTGGCGGCGTTGGCGACCATCCTCGGCCTCTCCCCAGACAGGCAGCAATCGCTGCTGCAATCCTTCACCGTGCCCGACAAGGCGTTCGTCTACGTGGCTCGCCAGGTGACCGACGATCAGGCTGCGGCCATCGAGGCATTGGATCTGAACGGGATCGACGCAGTCGACGACGTTCGGCGCACCATGCCCGGTGGCGACGTGGGCAAGAGCGTCATCGGTCGCACGGACGATTTCGGTGTGGGTACGGCCGGCATCGAGAAGCAGTACGACGACATCTTGACCGGCACGAACGGCGAGCAGATTCGCGAGCACGACCGCGACGGTCGTTCGCTGCCGGGCACCGGCGCCGTGTCGGTCACGCCGACCGCGGGCGACGATGTGGTGCTCACCCTGGATCGATCGGTGCAGTACGCCGTCGAGCAAGCAATGTTGGAACGAGTGACCACCCTGGGCGCCCGCGGTGGCACCGCTGTGGTGTTGGACACTGATACCGGTGAAGTGATCGCAATGGTCGGCGTTCGCGTCAACGATCAGGGTGTCGTCGAAGTGACCAGTGGCAACATCGCCGTGGTCGATGCCGCCGAGCCAGGGTCGGTCGTGAAGGCGATCACCGTGTCCGCGGCGCTGAACGAAGGTACGGTCACCCCCGACACCGTCTTCGAGATCCCATATGCGAAGAAGTTCTCGGACACCGTGCTGCACGACGCCGAAGTGCACGAGACCGAGTGGTGGCCCGTTTCAAAGATCGTCGCCAAGTCGTCGAACATCGGCACCATCGAGATGATGCTGACGCTGTCGGACACCATGCGTCACAAGAAGGAGAAGTTGGATTCGTACCTGCGTGCGTTCGGGCTGGGTGTGACATCGCCGCTCGACTTCCCGGGCGAGTCGCAGGGCATCTACAACGACTGGAAGAAGTGGGAGGGCGCCGAGCAGTACACCGTGGCCTACGGTCAGGGTCTGGCGTCCACCTCGATCCAACTGGTCGCCGCCATCAACGTCATCGCCAACGGCGGCGTGTATGTCGGCCCGAAGTTGGTCAAGTCGACCATCGGCCCAGACGGAACGTTGACCGACACGGCGCCATCGGCGACCCATGTCGTCGTTCGCCCCGAGGTTGCCGACCAGGTGACCACCATGCTTCGGTCGGTCGTGTGCGACGGAACGGCCAAGCCTGCCCAAGTGGACGGCATCACCGTTGCCGGCAAGACCGGCACCGGCCTGAAGGCACAGGCCAATGGCACATACGAAGACGAGAACGGCCTGCGCAAGTACTACTCGTCGTTCGTCGGGTTCTTCCCGGCAGAGGCACCGCAGGTGACCGTGTTGATCTCGATCGACGAGCCACCGGGCGACGCCGATCAGCAGACTCGCTTCGGTGGCACGGCCGCCGCGCCGGTGTTCGCCCAGATCGCGCCCACCATCATGCACGAGCTGAACATCACCCCGCCGACCGCCGACGGCGGCTGCCCGAAGGTGTGACATGACGAGCCGCCGGATCGCCCAAGTCCTGGAGGGCGTACGAGGAGGCCCGCCGGTGCGCCTCATCGGCGACCCCAACACCGAGATCGTCGATGTGGCGGTCGACTCGCGCGCCGTGCGCGACGGGTGGCTGTTCTGCTGTGTTCGCGGCGAACGCTTCGACGGCCACGACTTCGCGGCCGCAGCAGTGCACGCCGGTGCAACGGCGTTGTTGGTCGAGCGCGAGTTGTCACTACCCGTCGCCCAGATCGTGACTGTCGATTCACGCGCCGCAACGGGTTGGTTGGCGGCGTCGGTGCACGATCACCCGTGCGATTCGTTGACGATGGTCGGTGTCACGGGAACCAACGGCAAGACGACCACATCACATCTGATCGGCGACGTGCTGCGCGCCACGGGCAGGGCCGTGCAGGTGATGGGAACGCTGTCGGGAGTGCACACGACACCAGAGGCTCCTGATCTGCAACGTCAACTGGCGCAATGGCGCGACGCCGGAGTCGAGGCGGTTGCCATGGAGGTGTCGTCGCACGCGTTGGCCTTGGACCGGGTCGCCGGCGCGCACTTCGACATCGCGGTGTTCACGAACCTGGGCCACGACCATCTGGACCTACATGGCACCATCGAGCGCTACTTCGCGGCAAAGGCTCGGCTGTTCGAACCACGGCTCTCTGATGTCGGTGTTGTCAACACCGATGATGTGCGTGGCCGCCTGTTGTTCGACAGCGCGTC
>JANNFQ010000020.1:0-8933 GCA_031380045.1 Acidimicrobiaceae bacterium | reverse complement strand
ACGATGGCGTACACGGCCAGCATCATCACGAACCCGCCGAACGCGTGCACCGACCAACCGAACGAGTCGACCAGGTCGCGACCTACGTACAGCACCGGAACCGCCGCCACCAGCAGGCACAGACTACGTACCGGGCTGGGCCACTTGGTGCGTGCAACGGCTAGCCCGCATCCGACGACCGTGGGGAACATCAACGCTCCCGCACCGACGAACAGGGGCCGCATTCCCACGGCGCCCATCGAACGAGCGGCGGCCATCGTCGACCGCCGTCTGGTTCGACGTCGGGTGACTGCGGCGACCGATTGCGTGAAACCGAAGATGGCGAACCCGAGAACGATGAAGAGGGTCCCGCTCCACGTGAACTCGGGGTCCTCAGCGATCAGGCGCATCCACACCCGGGCGACGGATCCGAGTGCGAATCCGCCCAGTGCGCCGAGCGCGAGTGTGACGGTCGCTGGACGGTGCTCGGCGTGAGGTCTGGCGGACGTCGTCGCTAGCAGGTCTGTCATGGTCGCTCCCGTTCGGTCTGTGATGCCTGTTCGGTCTGTGATAAGGGTCCAGACCTACGGACGCCGACCGGACGCCGATCGGGTGACACCTGAGCGGCGGTGCCGACCAGGGGCCGAGAAGATTCAGTCGCGGCCCTGCCATGTGCAGATGCATGCCTCGTTGCCCTCGGGGTCGGCCAGGATCCAGAACGCCGGGGCAGCCGTATCCGAGACCAGCGAGCCTCCCGCGGCCAGAGCGGCAGCGATGCGTTGCTGGGCGATGTCATGCGGAACGGTCACGTCGATGTGGATGCGGTTGCGTTGCGGGCGCGGCGCGTCCATCTGCTGGAACCAGAATGCCGGGCCGCGACCGAACGGGTCCAGGCAATCATCGTCGAGGTGTGCCTTGTAGCCCAGCACCGCCTCCCAGAACGGCTTGACTGCAGCAATGTCCATCGCGTCGATGGCGATCTCGAGCTGTGTGGCGACAGTCGGCTCTGCAGCAATCCCGAGCTCGGTCGCGATCGCCGAGATCGTTCGCGCCATGTCCACATCGCGATTGGTCAGGCCGTCGGTCTCGTGAGTGGTCAGCAGCACGTGGACGCGTGGATACGTGATCATCAGGTCGGGATGGTGATTCGCAGCGTCGGCCGCGGCGCCGACACGAGCCGCGAACTCGATGCCCTTCGCCATTGAGCCCGTGGTGAACGACGACTGCAACGAGCGCAGCAGCACTCGCCAATCCTGCAATCCCTCGCTGTCGCTGACCTGTGTCGACGTGCGCTTCTGTGCGTTGTCCATTCCCGTAGGTTCCCAGAAATGCGCGCATGCCACACGCACGTCCGACATCGATCGAACCTGACGACGGCTGGCACAATGCTGGCATGGTCGATGTGACGGTGTTGGACGGCGGGATGGGTCGTGAGTTGCTGCGGATCGGCGCTCCCTTCCGCCAGCCAGAGTGGTCGGCACTGGCGTTGACGGAGGGGCCAGACCAAGTGGCGCAGGCCCACGCCAACTTCATCGAGGCCGGCGCCCAGGTGATCACCACCAACAGCTACGCGATCGTGCCGTTCCACATCGGCGAGCAACGATTCGCGAACGACGCCCTGGAGCTTGCCGCGTTGTCGGGACGGCTGGCTCGTCGAGCCGCGGCCTCCGCCCCGCAGAGCGTGCTTGTCGCCGGTTCGCTGCCGCCACTCTTCGGCTCGTACCAACCCGAACTGTTCGACGCATCCGACGCGCCGCGGATCATCGATCCACTCGTGGCAGGTCTCGCTGAACACGTCGATGTGTGGTTGGGTGAGACCCTCGGCTCGATCGCCGAAGCATGCGCGGTCCGCGATGCACTCGATCGAGGCGAGTTCGCCGGTCGACCACTGTGGATCTCGTACACGCTCGACGACAGCGGCAGTCTGCGATCTGGCGAGCCGGTAGCCGACGCTGTGGCCGCAGCGTTGGATCTCGGTGCCGAAGCCATCATGTTCAACTGCTGCCAGGCGGAAACGATCGCCGGCGCGATCGGCATCGCCGTAGCCCGGGCCGACGGGTCGGCGGCGGTGGGCGGATATGCGAATCGCTTCGTGACCCCCACAACGTCATCGTCCATCGCCACGTCAGGTGGCGCCAACCAAAGCGTCAGCACCCTTCGGGACGACCTCGACCCACAGGACTACTGCGAGTTCGTCGAGCGGTGGCTGGACGCCGGGGCAACTGTGGTCGGTGGCTGTTGCGGCATCGAGCCCGCGCACATCGCCCGTATCGCCGCACTGGTCTCACATCGCTGACGGCCGCCGGGTTGTCTCGACGTCGGCCTGTCGTCGATCGGGTGGTTTGATAGGAATGGGCATGCTCATCCTGCTGCCCGCGTCGGAGGCGAAGACGTCGGTTCGCAGTGGCACACCTCTCGACCCAGACGGCCTGTCGTTCCCGCAACTGGCGCCCAGCCGCGAGGCAGTACTGGGGGCGCTGATCGAGGTCAGCGCGCAACCCGACGCCACGCTGCGCCTGGGTGTGCGCCAGGGACTGAGCGAGGTCGTTCGCGCCAACGTGGCGCTTCGCGATGCACCCGCCGCGGTTGCCGACGCTGTGTATTCGGGTGTCCTGTTCGACGCGATCTCGTTGGTCGACCTAGAGCCTGCGGCTCGGCGCCGCGCACGTGCGTGGATCGTGGTCATCTCGGCGCTGTGGGGTGCCATCCGGCCGGGAGACCGCATTCCCACGTACCGGTTGAACATGTGCGGACGTCTCCCAGGGTTGGATCACCTGCCGCAGTTCTGGCAGCCATCGCTCGCCGAGGTGCTTCCCACTGCGGCCGGACGGGGCCTGGTGGTCGACTTGCGCGCCGCCGAGTTCCTGACGGCCTGGAGGCCGGCCGGCCTGCTGGCCGAGCGGACATTGTCCGTGAAGGTGGTGCGCGATCTGGACAGCGGCCGCGGTGCCGGCTCGCACAACGCCAAGCGCACCGGGGGACTGGTCGTTCGCCGCATCGTGACCGACGCAGTCGATCCGCGCCAGCCGCAGGACCTGGCAGAAGCGCTGTCTACGCACTTCGACGTGGCCCTACGCCCGCCAGGTCGCGCGGGTCAGCCGTGGCAACTACTCGTCGTCGAAACGAAATCGTGATCGGGCCGCGGTCGGGGCCGGGGCCGAGCCCGCCCAGCCCGAGATCGCCTTGTTACCTCGACTGTGTTGTCGCTAGTCCGACTGCTCCGGCCGGCGTGCGGCGGCCACCTGCTCGACTCGGTCGCGGGTCGGGGCGTGCCCGGTGAGCGCCACCAGAAACGGATCGCGTTCAATTGCGGTGAGCCGTGTCTCGACGAGTGCTCGGATGGTCGCAGTTCGCGGGACCTCGTGGATCAACGCGATCTCGCCGAAGCCCTCTCCTCGGCCGAGCGTGTTCTCGCGCACTTGATCTCTCAGTACCTCGACGGTTCCATCGGCGATGGCGAAGTAGCGGTCACCAGGGTCGCCTTGATGAACGATCACCTCACCTGCGGGCACACAGATGTCGGACGCGCTCTGGGCGATGCCCTCCAGCGCCGGTACCGGCAGCGCACGAAAGATCGCCAGCGAGCGAAGCAGCGCGATCCGGACGGCAGGAACGGTTGTGGCCGCATCGACTGCGAGCAGCCGTCGGAATCGGAGCAGCACGATCAGCGGCACGATCGCACCGGTGAAGATGAGCGACCCGCGGATGTCGACCACTGCGATCACGACGGGTACCGAGACCGAGCCCAGTCCCCACGCAGCCATCGCCAGACCTTCTTTGAATGCGAACACTCGGGCCAGCAGGCCCGTTGGGGTGACGCGTTGCAGCAGCGTCTGTCCCGACACCTCCAGCAGGCTGCGCGAGACGCCCGTGATTGCAGCGACGACGAACGCAACCACCACTGAGATCTGCAGGCCGAGGAGCACGAAAGCGCACGCAGCAGTCAGCGATGCGCCCACCATGACGGGAACAAGACGAGCCCGTCCAACGAGCGCCAGCGACGCGACCGCGCCGAACACCGCACCGGCGCCGTGGGCGGCGGTCAGGTAGCCGGCCCCCGAGCCACCCAGGTCGAGTGATCCGACGGCGAGCACGACCACAAGAACATCGAACGCTCCGACCATCAGAAAGGTGGCGCTAATGACGATGATCACCTCTTTGGACTCGCTTGATCGAGCGAGAGTGCGAGCCCCTTCGTGCAGCTGGCGAAGGGCGCCGCCTCTTGACGTGTCGGTAACGTCAAGCAGCGGTGGGACCAGATCACGAAGCCGCGCCACGAGCAGTGTTGCGACCACCAGGCAGCCCGATCCTGCCGCGTACACCGCACCCGGCGATCCGATTGCGAGGATCAGACCGGCGCCTGCGGGGGCAAGGACCAGACCGATGCTGAGGATCCACCCGGTGATCGCGTTCAACGCGACCAGTTGCTCGGCCGTGCGTGCAATGCCAGGTGACACCACTGCATGAGCAGGATGCGCGACGACCAGCAGCATCGCCGTCAATGCGCCGAGAGCGTAGGTGACGAGAGGCGGCGCGCTGGAAAGGAGCGACGCAGCGGTGGCTGCCATGGCAACCGCCTGCGCGGCGTAGGCGCCGAGCAAGACGCGTGTTGCGCCGAACCGATCGATCAGCGGGCCGGCAAAGGGCGCGAACAGCGCCGTCGGGATGAGCAGCGCAATCGACACGACACCGGTCGCTGTGGCCCCTCCTTGTGAATAGGCGTAGACCAGCATCGCCACCCACGGCCCGAACTCCGCCAGACGGTAGAACCCGAGGGCGGCCGCTTCCCGCCGGAGGACGCTGTTGGCCGCCAGCTCGCGGAGCGGAGACGGTGTGGCGCCCAAGGCCGCGCACGATACACCGGCCGGCTGGCGGCCACGTGTACGTCCGTTGCCGTCAGGATCTCGATGTTGCGCTGACGTGCAGCACCGGCTCGAAACCGGATCGCAGCGCAGCGAGCGACGTAGGAGGCATGAGCACCTGGACTACGGCTGCCGAGCGGGGCCGCGGCTGCGGCTGCGTCCATCCGTCGAAGCTGAACTCCCATGTGCAGTCGCCGGAAACCAGACGAGGCTCACCGCAGTCGCCAACGATCACCGACCCCTGGCAGCTCATCCGAGAGGGCCGTCCACAGCAGCCGATCCGCGGCTCGGACCATGCCTCGGCCTCGCCGCAGTCGTTCGGTGTTCAACCGGGCATTGATCTCGAGTGCTCGTACCAGATGGTCGCGGCCGAGCGCCGTGGTCAGTGCGTCGCGGTACGAGCGGTACGCATCGGTCCGACAGGTCGCGCACGGGCGATGCCCGGCCGCCAGGGCGACCCCGTCGTCCAGGAAGAACAGCGGGGTCCACCGGTGGGGCGTGTCCAACGGGTGGCGCCAGTCGCGAAGCTCTGTGAGGCAGGTGATCCACAGCGACACCACGCCCTCGTAGCGCCCATCGGCGGTGAGAATCTTGCGTGAGCCGACAAAGGCGCGGAACGTTTGTGTGGTCACGCAGATCTGTCGTCGATCTTCTACGACGTTGGCCGCGACCACCTCCTGCGCTTTGCGGACCGATTCGCCGTCCCCTCACCCCGGGCAATCATCGACGACATCAACACCGCGGTCGCTGCGTGGCCTGACTTCGCGCGCAGTGCCGAGCTGCAGAGCCAACTCATCGGATACGCCAAGACCTCCATCAGATCTGACGCTCGCCGGCCAGACGAGGTATTTGCATCTGGTAGAAATTTGCATATAGTGTGCGTTCATGTCGGTCGACCCCGCCGGACTCCTTCGGCAACAGGGTTTCAAAGTCACTGCCCAGCGCTTGGCCGTGCTGCGGGCAGTGTCGAATCAACCCCACCTCACGGCCGACGATGTGGTCGAGGTCGTCACAGCCGACATCGGTGTCATCTCGCGCCGGGCGGTGTACGACGCAGTCAACGTCCTGGCCGACATGGGTCTGCTGCGACGCATCCAGCCAGCCGGTTCAGCGGCGCGCTACGAGGACCGGGTCGGTGACAACCACCACCACCTCATCTGTCGGGCCTGTGGCCGCATGGTCGATGTCGACTGCGCGGTCGGTGCCACACCGTGCTTGACTGCGGCCGACGCCGCGGGCTACGAGATCGACGAGGCCGAGGTCATCTACTGGGGCCGCTGCCCTGCCTGCCGGCAAGCAGCCGAAGGCACGTGAGTTCTCCAGCGAGCAGCAATCGAAAGTCAGCCACACATTGAACCGAGGAGCGAAATGAGCAACGAAGAACACGGCACGGTGACCACCAGCGATCAGCCGTCCACAGCGACGTGTCCGGTGATGAACGCCCAGCAACTTGCTGTCGGTGTCACGGCGAACCAGCACTGGTGGCCCGACAGTTTGAACCTACGGGTTCTCCGTCAGAACCCTCCTCAGGCCGATCCGTTGGGCGCAGACTTCGACTACGCCGCGGCGTTCAACAGCCTCGACTTCGACGCGCTGGCGGCCGACGTCGACGCGCTGATGACCGACTCGCAGGACTGGTGGCCCGCCGACTACGGCCACTACGGACCGTTCTTCATCCGGATGACGTGGCACGCGGCCGGCACCTACCGCATCGCCGACGGCCGTGGTGGTGGCGGCAGCGGCGCACAACGCTTCGCCCCGCTGAACAGCTGGCCCGACAACGTCAACCTCGACAAGGCACGTCGCCTGCTGTGGCCGATCAAGCAGAAGTACGGCCAGAAGATCTCGTGGGCAGACCTGTTGATCTTCACGGGAAACCGCGCCCTCGAGACGATGGGCTTGAAGACGTTCGGATTCGGTGGCGGTCGTGCCGACATCTGGTCGGCCGAGGAAGATGTCTACTGGGGTCCCGAACGGGTGTGGCTGGAAGATCAGCGTTACAGCGGCGACCGCGAATTGGCGAATCCGTTGGGTGCCGTCCAGATGGGCCTGATCTACGTGAATCCCGAGGGCCCGAACGGCAATCCCGATCCGATGGCATCGGCTCGCGACATTCGCGAGACGTTCAAGCGGATGGCCATGAACGACGAAGAGACCGTGGCGCTCATTGCCGGCGGCCACACCTTCGGCAAGACCCATGGCGCCGCCGACCCCGACAAGTACGTGGGCCCAGAGCCCGAGGGTGCCGGCCTCGACGAGCAGGGTTTCGGCTGGAGGGGCAGCTTCGGCAGCGGCAAGGGTGGCGACACGATCTCCAGTGGGTTGGAGGGTGCGTGGGCCAACGACCCCATCCGATGGGACAACGGCTACTTCGAGAACCTGTTCGGGTACGAGTGGGAACTGACCCGCAGCCCGGCCGGAGCACAGCAGTGGACCCCCAAGAACCCCGAGGCGCAGGGCACCGTGCCCGACGCTCACGATCCGTCCAAGCGTCACGCTCCGATCATGGCCACGACCGATCTCGCGCTGATCGTCGATCCGGTCTACAAAGAGATCTCGAAGCGGTTCTTCGAGAACCCCGACCAGTTCGCCGACGCGTTCGCACGTGCGTGGTACAAGCTGCTGCACCGCGACATGGGGCCCGCCGTCCGCTACCTGGGCCCGTGGGTGCCCGACGAAGAACTGCTGTGGCAAGACCCGGTCCCCGCGGTCACCAATCCACCGATCGATGCTGCCGACATTGCCGCGCTGAAGGGGAAAATCCTCGACTCCGGTCTGTCCATCTCGCAGCTGGTGTCCACTGCGTGGGCGTCGGCGTCGACGCACCGTGATACCGACAAGCGCGGCGGCGCGAACGGGGCACGAATCCGCCTTTCGCCACAGGCCGAGTGGGACATCAACGTGACCTCCGGCGTGTCGCGAGTGATCGCGGCACTCGAGGGCATCCAGCAAGAGTTCAACGGCTCTGGCAAGACGGTCTCGCTGGCTGATTTGATCGTGTTGGGTGGCTGCGCCGCGGTCGAGCAGGCCGCGAAAGCGGCCGGCCACGACATCCAGGTTCCCTTCACACCGGGGCGTGCCGATGCCTCGCAGGCGCAGACCGACGTCGAGTCGTTCGCTGTGCTCGAGCCGACGGCCGACGGGTTCCGCAACTACCTCCAGAAGGGGCACACGCTTGCGGCCGAGCACCTGTTGGTCGAGAAGGCGTTCATGCTGACACTGTCGGCTCCCGAGATGACCGCTCTGGTCGGTGGCTTGCGCGTCCTGAACGCCAACGCAGGGCAGTCCGCGCACGGGGTCTTCACCGATCGTCCCCAGACGCTGACCAACGATTTCTTCGTGAATCTGCTGGACATGGGCACAGCGTGGAAGGCAACGTCCGAGGCCGAGGATGCGTTCGAGGGTCGCGATCGCGCTACCGGCGAGGCCCGCTGGACCGGCACGCGGGTCGACCTGGTCTTCGGTTCCAGCTCGGAACTGCGGGCGCTCTCCGAGGTCTACGCCAGCAGTGACGGGGGCGAGAAGTTCGTCCGCGACTTCGTGGCTGCATGGGACAAGGTCATGAACCTCGACCGGTACGACCTGGGCTGAGGTCGATCCGACAACTCGAATGAGCTGAAGGTGTCCTACGCCCACCACCAAGACCGTGGTCGAAGTAGGACACCTTCAGCCTTGGACGTGACCGCCGACCGCTGATATCCGCGCGTCGTCAGCCGCGGTCCAACACGTTCTCGATGTGCTCGTTGAAAACTCCCTCATCCACGGACGGGGGCGATCGCCGTCTCTGGAGTACTTCGCGAAGGTGGGGTACGCGCTGCGCGTTTGCGACCAGGGCTCGATTCAGGGTGATCCAGATGTGTTGTTCGAACGCCGATCTGCTGTCAGCTCGAAGGCCCGCGGAGGCATCGGTTTGTCACTCGCTCGAACTCTGGCGTCTGCGGAGGGCGCTCGGTTGAGCATGGCATCGGCAGATCCGACGTCGTTCGAGTTGCTGTTCGCGTTCGCGCGCAGCCCCGATGTCGTGGCGAGGTAGGAGCACGCGCTTCTCTTCGATCAGCGTGTCGGGTCGGGTTCTGCTGCTGTCGGCCGTGG
>JANNFQ010000719.1:0-3820 GCA_031380045.1 Acidimicrobiaceae bacterium | reverse complement strand
TCAGTCGCACGTATCGCGATCAGCGTCGGGCCGCCGACGGCCCCGGTCCCTGGGATCTCACGATGGCCTACGTGGGCGAACTGGTCGACTCGCAGCTGAGCATCGATGCCATCCATCGCCTGTACAGCGGGTGCTCGATGGAACAGTTGACCGAAGTATTGGCGCCCTCGTTCCAGCTCCAGCCGGCTGGCCCGGTCACGGCCGCGATGTCGCGTGGTGTCGTCGAACGAGGGGCGTTGTGCCTGGTGCACCCGGATGGCACCGGCGCCTGGCTGACGCCGAGGCCCGAAGCGTTCGTGGGTGTTCGCGACCTGGACGGCGCATTGCTGGAACATGCCTTGCGCGATGTGGACATCGATGTCAGCTACCAGCACGGGGTCGGCAACGTGGTCGACCTGGTGTCGTCGGGTGCGGTGGCGGCCGGGGTGTTGATCAGGCCCACGGGCATCACCGAGATCCGCCGCACCGCCGACGAAGGATTGTTGATGCCGCCGAAGTCGACGTTCTTCACACCCAAGCTTCGAACCGGTCTGGTGCTGCGTCCGATGACGTGATCGTCGGCCACGACCAGCGACGGGCGCTGGTCAGCCGGCCAACGTGCGCCCTGTGGACCCGAGGTCGGCGAACGCTTCGGCCAGCCGCTCGACCATGCCCTGCTCGGCCTTGCGCAACCACTTGCGCGGGTCGTAGAAGCTCTTGAACGGCGTGCCGTCGTCGGGGTCGATCTGGTACTTGAAGGCCTTCGGATGGGCATCGACGAAGTCGCCCACTGGCTTCGAGAACGCGAACTGCGTGTCGGTATCGATGTTCATCTTGAACACGCCGTAGCTGACCGCCTGGGCGATCTGCGCCTTCACCGAACCCGACCCACCGTGGAACACGAGGTCGAGGGGATTCTCGTCCAGCCCATGCGTCTTGGCCACCAACAGCTGCGACGCCTGCAGGATCTCGGGACGCAACTTCACGTTGCCCGGCTTGTACACACCGTGCACGTTTCCGAACGAAGCCGCCACCGAGAATCGACCGATCGGGCTGAGCGTGTCGTAGGCCAACAACACGTCCTCGGGCTGCGTGTACAGCTTGGCGTTGTCGGCACTTTCGTCGAACTCGCCACCGATGCCGTCTTCCTCGCCCCCCGTGACACCCAGCTCGAGCTCGAGGTTCATGCCCATCTTGGCCATGCGCTGCAGCACACGGGCGCACTCGTCGATGTTCCACTGCAGCGGCTCTTCCGACAGGTCCAGCATGTGCGAGGAGAACAACGGTTGCCCCGTTTGCTGGAAGTACTGCTCGCCATGGTCCAGCATGCCCTCGACCCAAGGAACAAGCTTCTTGTTGGCGTGATCCGTGTGCAGCACCACGCAGACGCCATAGTGCTGCGCCATCATGCGCACGTGGTGGGCGGCAGAGACGGCACCCAGGATTCGCGTCTGAGCAGCATCGGCGTGGCCTTGCCCGCCATAGAACTGCGCCCCGCCGTTCGACAGCTGGATGATGACGTCGGACCGGTTCGCCGCCGCCGCCTCGAGCACGGCGTTGATGGTGTTGGTGCCCGTGACGTTCACCGCCGGCAGCGCGTAGCCGCCGGCCTTGCATGCTGCCACGAGGGCCTGGTATTGCTGGCCGGTGACCACGCCGGCGGGCAGCGTCGATGCTGGCGCCACCTGAGTGTCGTGCGCTGAATTCATGAGAATCTCCTGTGTCCGGGCGCCTCACGCGGCACCCACCTCGGGCAGCACCGAGCGTAGCCGCCCACCCTGCTCGCGGCCGAGGGCCCGCACCGCGATGACCAGCGCCCGCTGGGCCGGCCGACGCGCAGTGACCTGCACGACCGACTGGGCGACCACCTCGGTGCGGCTTTGGGTGACTCCACCGGCGCGGTAGAACCGCCGCCTGACAACGCCCGCCACCACGAGTTCGATTCCGGTGTCGAACGTCTCGATGCCGGCGACCGATGAGGCCACCGAGACCGGCACCGACAGCGTCACCGATTCGCCGGCGACGCTGGCGGCCGGCACCGGCGAACTGGGGTCGGTCACGCACGACAGTTCGAATGCCCACCGTTCGTCGCCGCTGGGCAACTCGGTTCGACGAGGGGTACTGCTGAGATGTCCGACGAGGACAACGATGTTCATGGCAACCTCCACGATGCAACGTCGGCGGGCGCCGACGCACCGGCCAGCACGCGTGCGGCCAGAGATGACGTTCGGGGGAAGAACCTGGACGCTACGCCGTGGGTGTCATGCGGAAACTCTGGTCATCGCCCCAGAGACGCCAGTCGCTGCACGACATCGGCGAACTCACTGTCGGCCTGGGCCACCATGCCGAAGAAGCGACGCGCCTCGATGATGTCACCCGAACGATCCAGCAGATCCCCCAGGACGTACCACTGACGTAAGTGATGCTCGCGAATCTTCTTGGGCATGTCGCGGGCCCGCTCGAGCAAACCCAGCGCGGCGCGCAGATCGCCCTGATCGGCCAGCGCACCGGCTGCGACGATGCGACCCTCGGCCATCAACGCCGGAGCCGGCGACGCGGCTTTCAACTCGGCCCACAACTCTGCAACCTTGTCGTATCGGCGCATCGCTCGATAGCAGTCGGCGAGCACCGGGTGGTGACGCACCGATCCGTCCAACTGCCTGGCGGTTTCCAGTTCGGCAACGGCCTTGCGCCACTGACCGGTCGAATAGAACGCCAGTCCGGCGATCTCGTGTGCAGTCGCCACGTTGGGCAAGTCGCGCAGCACGGGCTGCACCATGCGTCGGGCATCGTCGAATCGACCACGCTCCAGCGCCTCGGCGGCCGACGTCAGTCGCTCGTTGTACTTGGCCGAGCGCTGTGCGCCCGCCGCCTTCTCGACCTCGGCCGCTGCTGCAGGATCCAGTTCGCCGCTGCGACGTCGCCCGGTGCTGGCTCGTCCGGCCGACATGCCGGTACCCGCCTGGCGGTCGCGTTCAGATACCGAGGGATCGTCGCCGCGTGGATCGGCCGTACGTGCTCGTTCTGAGGCTTCGCGAGCGACCGCCCTGATGGGCCCGTCATCGACCCACGACTCGCGTTCCCACGGCGCCGGCTTGACGGGCGTGCGCTCGGCGCGTCCACCAGCGGCCCGTCGGATGGCCTTCACTTCCATCGCCCGACGTTCGGCGGCCGTTGGTGGCTTGCGTTGGGCCGCGTCGCGATCGCCCCGGGTGAACCGGTCGCGAGTGCCAGCCGAACGACGCGGAGCGCTTCGACCACCGTCAGGGCGCGGGCCACGCTGCGGACGATCCCCGGTCGGGCGGTCACGTGACGGACGCGGTCGATCGCCGCCCGGTCGATCGGAAACTGGGCGATCGCGTCCGGGTCGACCCGACGACTGGCGTCCGTACCGGCTGGGGGCCGAAGCCGATCCATCACGGGGACCGGGGCGATCGGACGACTGGCGACCGTACCGCTTGGGGGCAGAGCCCGAGCCATCGGGACGACGGGCCATCGGATTGCGATTCACCGGGCCGTCGGGGGTTGCAGCATCCTGGCCACGAACAGCACGGCCGTCACGTTCGCCGGCGGCCTGACTCCGAGGACCGTCGGGACGGCGAGCGGGACGCGGGCCGTCGGAACGAGCCGACCACGACGATGACGTCGAGCGGCCGGGTCGATCGGGACGGTCGTCATCGCGAGGTGTCCGACCGGCGGGTCCACGTGACTCGCCATCGGGCGTGCGTCGTCCAGAGCCGGCACCGCGCGATGCTCCGCCGCCCGTTGCCGACCGGCCGCTGCGCCCACGATCGGCACCTGTGCCGCGGTCGGGTGCCGGACCCCGACGGGGACCGCTACC
>JANNFQ010000641.1:0-11675 GCA_031380045.1 Acidimicrobiaceae bacterium | reverse complement strand
GATCATCAGGGAGATACACCTGCATCGTGGCATACGCCTAACTATGCGCCTACTTGGCCCGCACATCAACAGCCGGACGGCCTCAAGGTCGCTGTTGGCGTCGAACCTGCCGGTAGAGAACCGGTAGAAGTCCGGGTCGGCTCATGCGACATCCGGCGCTGTGACCTGGTGTTTCGTGCGGATTGCGCTGGGGGTTTTCGTCCCGCCGAGTTTTCAGCATATCCCCTGGTCAGGGCATATGTGTTTGTGGAGCTGGGGGGAATCGAACCCCCGTCCATCAGGCACCAGACGACCGTGCTACGACCATTCCCGTCCTTCTCCCTAACGCAGGGAGGCCGGCGGGTCAGCTGGCCGTCATCCGAGGATGGCGGCCCACGAATCGTCTTTCCGAATCGTCATTGGTCTTTCCCAACGTCAGCAGTCTTTTCCGCTGTCATCCCCCGCTTCTGGTGCCAGGCTGCGGTGGATCGGCCCCGTGCGCCATTTCTGGTCACGATGTCTCTTCACTACCTGATCAGATCTGGCGGCGAGAGCGAACTGCTCGTTGGCAATTCTGTTTTTTGCCCCGTTTAGCGAGTCTGAGCAACTCGGGTCGCACGTCCGGCCAATGAAACTGATGTCGAAACCGATCAGCCCCGTTGTATTGACGAGATCGTCACCATACCCGCAACGGATGGCTCAGCGGACGGGTGTTCGGACGGTCATGGTGTCGGAGCCCGTCGTCCGGCGGCCCATTCGATGACTGCGTCCAACGCCGTCGGGTCGACCAATGAACCCCGCGACGCGACACGCTCGGCCGGCTGGCCCAAGAGCAGACGCTTGATGGGTACCTCCAACTTCTTCCCCGACAGGGTTTTCGGAATCGCAGCCACCTGATCGATGACATCGGGAACGTGGCGCGGCGACAGTTCGGTTCGCAACGCACGACCGATGCGCGTCCGCAAGTTGTCATCCAGCTGGTGGCCGGGCGTGCAGGCGACCAGCAGGATCAGCGTGCCGGGGCCGCCCTCGTCGTCTTCGAGGTGGACCACCACACTGTCGGCGATCTCGGGCATCGATTCGACGACGACGTAGAAATCGCTGGTGCCCAGCCGCACCCCGCCGCGGTTGAGCGTCGCATCGGATCGCCCTGTGATCTCGCACGCGCCATCGTCGTGGAACGTGATCCAGTCGCCGTGATGCCACATTCCTGGCATCGTTTCGAAGTAGGTAGCGCGGAACCTGCTGCCGTCGTCGTCGCCCCACAGGCCCACCGGCATCGACGGCAGCGGCGTGCCGATGACCAACTCGCCGGTCACGTCGGGCGGGCACTGCCGGCCATCGGCATCGGCGGCACGGACATCGCAACCCAACATGCGCGTGGTGATCTCGCCGGCGCGCACCGGAAGTGTTGGCGCCGCACCGACGAAGGCGGTGCACACGTCGGTGCCACCACTGACCGACGCAGGCTGCACGTGCGCACCCACGGCGTCACGAATCCAGCGAAACCCTTCGGCGGGCAGGGGTGCGCCGGTCGACCCGAGCTGCTGCAATTGCGACAGATCGGCATCGGCGCCCGGACGCATTCCTGCCTTGCGGCACGCCATGATGAACGGCGCGCTGACGCCCAGCACGTCGAGATGCTCGTCGGCAGCGATGCGCCACAACGCACCAAGGTCGGGCGACGCCGGATCGCCATCGAACAACACGATCGTGGCGCCGACGCACAACCCGGACACGAGGTAGTTCCACATCATCCAACCAGTCGTCGTGAACCACATGAACCGGCTGCCCGGCCCGAGATCGTGATGCAATGCGAGGGCCTTGATGTGTTCCAACAGGATGCCGCCGTGGCCGTGCACGATGGGCTTGGGCAAACCGGTCGTGCCCGACGAGAACAACACGTACAGAGGATGATCGAACGGGACGGCCTGGAAGTCCAACGGCCCATCGGGTGAACGGTCGAGCAGCGCCCCCCAACTCGTCACAGGGATATCAGCGGTCACCGATGCGTGGGTGTCGAGGTAGGGGAGCAGCACCACGTTGGTGACCGAAGGCAGTGCGTTGACGATCTCGGCAACCTCGTTTCGACGGTCGATCGGCCGGCTGCCGTACTGGTACCCGTCGATCGCCACGACGACCACCGGTTCGAGTTGCGACCAGCGGTCGACGACGGCGCGTACACCGAATTCGGGCGCGCACGATGTGAAGATCGCGCCGATGCCGGCTGTCGCCAAGAACAGCACGATGGTCTCGGGGATGTTCGGCAGGTACGCGGCGACGCGGTCGCCTCGACCGACACCCAACGCCCGCAGTCCGACCGAACAACGCCGTACCGCATCGACGAGTTGGTCGTGATTCCACTCGACGCGCAACCGTGACTGCGACAACCCGACGATCGTCGCCGACGGATCGCGCAACGCATGCTCGGCGTAGTTCACCGTGGCGCCGGGAAACCATCGGTAGCCGGGCATGGCGGCCGATGCCAGCGAATCGGTCGGCTGATCGTGCCAGTGCACTTCTGCCCATCGGGCAAGTGCGTTCCAGAACGGCCCCGGTTCGGTGATCGTCCAGTCGAGCAACTCGCCGTAGTCCTGTGCCGATGGCCGGGCAGCGGCAGCGAAGTGGCCGAGCCGGCTGTTGGCCCAGGCATCGGTGGCAGGTGTCCAGACGATCTCGCCGCGCTCGCTCATCGCCGCCGAAGCTACTGCGCGGCGGCCGCCTTCAGTCCATGCCCTTGCGCTGTCGACCGAGTGCTCGCTGCATCTCCATCTGCGTGTCGCGTTCGGCCAACGCTTGGCGCTTGTCGCCCTTGCGGCGACCCTTGCCCACACCCAACTGAACCTTGACGCGGCCGTCCTTGAAGTACAGCGACAGCGGTACCAGCGATACACGTTCCTGAGCGACGCGTGCGCTCAACCGCTCGATCTCGTAGTCGTGCAGCAACAGCTTGCGGGCGCGATCGGGGTCGTGCGCGCCGATGCCGTGAGCGAACTGGAACGGGGGGATGTGTACGCCGTCCAACCAGACCGCACCGCGCAACACGCGCGCGTATGCGTCGGCCAAACGAACCTGGCCCTCGCGCAGTGCCTTCACCTCGCTGCCCTGCAGCACGATGCCGCACTCGATCTCGTCGTCGATGGCATAGTCGTGCCGAGCCTTGCGGTTGCTCGCGATCACTTTGGTGCCTGAACGATCTGACGACATGGGAGAGCGAGGCTATCTGTCGCTCGCCCGAGGCCCAGCGGTGATTCGCCGAAGGTGACCCACGCTGACCACGACGGCCGTGGTGAACGTAGGACACCGTCGGGACCGGGCTGCAGCCGGGCCCGACTTCAGCGAGCGGCGACCAACAGGATCAGGCCGCTGACGACCACCCCCGAGGCGATCATCCGTCGGCGACCGTTTGCCTCGCCCAGCATGCGTGAACCGGCGAACGCTGCCAGCACCACGCTGGACTCGCGCAACGCCGTGACGTAGCCGACGGCAGCGCGCTGGAACGCCAGTTGCACCATGCCGTAGGTCAGCGCCGTCGCCATGCCCATGACCGTGAACCGACGCCAGTTCAACCGCATCGCCGCGGCCATCGCCGGGCCACGCCGGGTCACCACGCCGAAGGTCGTGGTCGTGACGCCGGTCCCGACGAACGATGCCAGCGCGTACAGGGGCGTGTCGGTGGATCTGATGCCCTTGGCGTCGCTGACCGAGTACGCACCGATCGTGGCCGCGACGGTCAACGCCGCGTAGAGCGCCGGCCCTCTGGCTCGGCCGGCCAACAGCCACAAGCCCGCTGCGACCACAACGATCGCAACCACTCCGAGCGGGCTGAGGTGGTCGTTCAGCAACAGCAACCCGCCGATCGCGGCCAGCAGCGCCCCGGTTCCGCGGGCAATGGGGTAGACGAGCGAGAAGTCGCCGTGGTCGTACGCCCGGGCCAAGTAGTAGCAGTAGGGAAGGTGGATCAGGCCCGACAGGCCGGCCCACAGCCAGCCGCGCGCGGGGAACCCACCAACGGCGACGATCACCACCAGGCCCATCGCGCCGGCGATGCTGAACTGGCCCCACAGGGCGATCAGCCGATCGCCGCCCTGCTTGACCGACATGTTCCAAGCCGCATGCAGCACTGCCGCGGCCAGAGCGAGCAGGGTGGCGGTCAGCACGAGCGCGGAAGGCTATCGGCCGCCCCAGGATGCTGCCGGTACTGTGCAACGCGATGATGACAACTGCGCCGCTGGTGATTCCCGCCGATGCCTTCGCACAGATGCTGGGCCATCTGTACGACGGCTACCCGCTCGAGGCCTGCGGCCTGCTGGTGGGCCGCGGCCAGCGCGTGGCACGGTTCGTGCCATCGGCCAACCTGGCCGCGTCGGCCCGGGTCTACACGATCGATCCGGTCACGCACCTGCGCGCCGAGCGCCAGGCCGACGACGACGGACTCGAGGTGATCGGAGTGGTGCACAGCCACACGCACAGCGAGCCACATCCCAGCCCGACCGACGTTGCCCAGGCGCCCGACCCGTCGTGGCACTACGTGATCGTCGGTTTCAAGCGCGAGGCGCCCGAAAGCCGCAGCTATCGCATCGTCGGCGGCGCGATCTCCGAAGAACCCATCGCCATCGCCTGAGCTCACGGCACGGCTCGCCACATCACCTGCCGGCGATGCGCTCGCTGGCGATGGGCTCGCTGGCGATGCGCGGGGCGGCACAGTTAGAATGTTGACAATTCCGGTCTGGTTTTGTCAGTTCGGGATGAGTTCGCCCGGCGAAGGTGTTGTGCGGTGCTGACGACGTCGGTGATGCTCCACCGTCGGATCGGTTGACCAGGAGGTCCACGAGCGTGATTCCAGCAACGAGTGTGCTCGACCTCATCGGCAACACGCCGATGCTCGACGTCAGCGTGCTGTCGCCGAACCCGAACGTGCGCATCATCGCCAAACTCGAGGGCCAGAACCCGTGGGGCTCTGTGAAGGACCGCATTGCCAAGAACATGATCGAGCAGGCCGAAAAAGCAGGGCAACTGCAGCCCGGCCAGACCATCATCGAGCCGTCCTCGGGTAATACGGGCATCGCCCTGGCGGCGATTGCCCAGCTGAAGGGCTATCCCATCAAGATCCTGATGCCCGCCAGCGTGTCGATCGAGCGCCGGCAGATGCTGGAGGTGTTCGGCGCCGAGATCATCCTGACCCCGGGCGAAGAAGGCAGCAACGGTGCAGTGCGCCGGGCCCAGCAGATGGCTGCCGAGCACCCCGAGTGGTGCTTTCTGTATCAGTACGGCAACGACGCCAATCCGATGGCGCACTACGAGGGAACCGGTCCTGAGATCTTGCGCGACTGCCCTGAGGTGACGCACTTCGTGGCCGGCCTGGGCACCAGCGGAACCCTCATGGGAACGGGCCGGTACCTGAAAGAGCACAAGCCCGACGTCAAGGTCATCGCCATCGAGCCACCGCTGGGCGAGCGGGTCGAGGGTCTGCGCAACCTGGAAGACGGGTACATCCCGCCCGTGTTCGAGCAGTGGTACGGCTTCGAACTGCTGGATCGCAAGCGGGTCGTGCGGCCGCGCGAGTCGCTGGAATGGACCCGCCGGCTGGTGAAGGAGTGCGGTGTCTTCGCCGGTATCTCCAGCGGGGCGGCGCTGGCCGGAGCGGCGAAGGTTGCGAGTGAGATCGACGAGGGCACCATCGTGTTCATCGTGTGTGACGGCGGCTGGAAGTACCTGAGCACGGGTGCCTACACCGATGATCTGGACGAAGCCGAAAAGAACGCCGAAAAGATCATCTACTTCTGAGCTGGCCGGATGTGCCGGTTGGGTCACGCTGCACGGCGGCCTTGCCACAATCGCAGACCATTGTCTGGATACGATCAAGAAACCGTTCAGAAATCACTCAGATCGCCGATCGTCCGCGCCGATATCTCCTCGAGCCGTAGCCGACGCGCTGTGTCATACGAAGAGGATGAGCCGGAACGACGATGAGCAAGCACGAGAATGAGCAATACCGAATGAAGAAGTGGTCGTTGATCGCCGTGGCTGCGTTGTGCGCAACGGCAATGTGGGTTCCGGTGCTGCCGGGGGCCTCGTCCGTTGGCGCCGCCACAGTGCCCGATGGTGCCTCGGCCTACGCTCCCGTCTCGCCGGCCCGTCTGGCCGACACCCGTCCGGAATCCGGGGCCGCCGGCTTCACCCGCATCAGCGCCAACATCATTCGGGTGCAGGTCGCCGGCCGCGCCGGCATCGCCGCGAATGCCACGGCCGCAGCTCTCAACATCGTCAGCGTCGGCGCGACCGCAAAAGGCTTCGCCACGGTGTACCCGGCGGGCACCGAGGTTCCGCCGACATCCACGTTGAACATCGATCAGCCGGGCCGAACCATCGCCAACCTCACCACGGTGCAACTGGGCGCAGGCGGCGCCATCGACATCTTCGCCAACATCGACATGCACTTGGTGGTCGATGTCGCCGGTGCGTACACGCCCGTCACCACCACCACGGCGGCCGGACGTCTTGTCACCATCGCGGGCGGCGCACAACGCGTGCTGGACACCCGTCAGACAGGTGGACCCGTGGCGTCACGGGCCACACAGTCCGTGTCGGTCGCCGGCCTGGGTGTGCCTGCCGACGCAACCGCGCTGGTGGTCAACATCGTCGCCACCGAAGCTGCGGTCGGCTTCTGGACCGTCTACCCGCAGGGCGACACGCTGCCCACGGCCAGCAACTTGAACATCGATGTCGCCGGGCAGACACGCAGCGCGCAGGCCATTGTGCGCTTGCCCAAGAACGCCACCGGATTCCAGGTCTTCAGCCAGTCGGGCGGCCAACTGGTCGTCGATGTCGCCGGATGGTTCACGGGCCCCTCGGCGGCGAAGTCGACCGATGGCCTGTTCATCCCCACCAACCCCATCCGCGTGCTGGATACCCGCGACGCATCGGTCATGCCCCCGTGGGGTGGCTCGACCATCGAGTTCGGCAGCGGCACGCCGTTCCAGGGGCAGACCGCTGCGGCGGCGATGAACATCACCATCACCGACCCGCTGTACGTCGGCTACATCACGGCGTATCCCGCCGGCGTCCCGCGTCCTGGCACGTCCAACCTGAACGTCGCCAACTTCGATCAGATCATTGCCAACCATGCCATCGTGCGCATGGGCACCCGCGGCATCTCGCTGTTCACGCAGTCGGGCACACACATGGTCGCCGATGTCACCGGTTGGTACCTGGGCACGCCCGACGCCAGCACGTTGCCGGTGCCGGTCAACCCGTCGCTCGAGCCCTCGTACGCTCTGGCCATCGCCGCACCCAACGCCGGGCTGCTGACTGGCGTTGGCTACGGCAGCAACATCAACTCCGTCATCAACACCGGTCAGGCCGGCCTGTGGGCGGGCGTGGGTGGCATGGGCACGCCCGAGCACAACGTTGTGTTCGCACATCGCACCAGCCACGGTGGTCCATTCCGCTACATCAACGCATTGACCGTGGGCTCGTCGTTCACAGTGCAGGGTGCCGACGGCCGCAACTACCTGTACCTGGTCACCCGCAACGACGTGATCCCGCCCAGGGTCAGCGCGCTGAACTCGATCCTCGGCGATGCCGGCATGGCCACGTTCACCCTGGTTGCCTGTCACCCACCCGGATCGGTCACGTACCGTCTGGCCATCACCGGCCGCCTGATCGGCCTGGCCTGATCAGATCTGGCTCTGATCGGCCTTGTGCGTGCGTCCGTGCCCGCCCGCCCGCCTCACGTCGCAGCGGACATCGCCTCGTCGCCGGTCAGTCGGCGTCGCGCCGTGTGTCCCGTACGCTCGACCGGGATGTGCGCAGTGGCCTTGGCCAACCCCATCACCGGCATGTTGACGTAGACGCTCTCGTAGTTGCCGGCGCCGACGCGGTAGGTCTCGTGGAAGACACCGACATCGCCGGAGCTGCCGATGCGCTGGTTGAACCGCCGCCACGGCTCGAGGTGCGGATCGTCGCGATCCTTGGCGAACCGTTCGAGGTCGTCGAAGCTGCGCCAGTGCTGGATCAGCGTGATCGTTCGACCCGACACACTGGAACTGGCGCCCAGCATCCCCTTCTCGGGATGCGCGAACAGGGTCGCCAGCATCGGTCCCATGGCGCGCGCCACGGGCAACCACTTGTGTACCTTCCACAGTTTGTTGATGCGCATGCCGATGATGAAGACGACGAAGTCGCCCTCGATCTGGGCCGTGAAGCGGCCTGGCTGAACCTTCATGGGTGAACCTTCATGGGTGACTCTCCGGGGTGCGTGTGTCGTTGAACGAAATGGATAGTTCTACTCTCTGCAATGGAGAGTGACACTATCCATACCTGACGTCAAGTGACAGACGTCAACAGACCGAGGGAGTCCATGTGCGCATCGGAGCATTGAGCGAAGCGACGGGCGCGAGCGTCGCCACCATCAAGTACTACTTGCGCGAGGGCGTGCTGCACCCCGGCGTGGCCACAGCAGTCAACCAATCGGAGTACGACGACAGCCACATTCGCCGCCTTCGGCTGGTGCGCGCGCTGGCCGATCTGGGCCGGCTGGGCATCGCCGACATCGCCCGTGTGCTGGACGCCGTCGACGATCCGTCGGTGCAGTTGCACGACGCGTTCGGTGTCGCCCAAGACGCGATGGTCGCCGAGCGGCCCCGTGATCCCCAGCGTTACCAGGCCGCGTTGATCGAAGTGGACCGGTTCGTGAAGCGCAATCGGCTGCACATCCGTGCCGATGCCGGGGTGCGGCCGATGTTGGCCGACTCACTGGTGTTCCTGGAGCAGTTCGGATGGGGGACCGACAGCACCATGTTCGACGGTTTCGTTCCTCCACTGGTCCAACAAGCGGCGGTCGAACTCGCGTCGGTGCCCGAGTCTGCTGACCGCGCCGAGCAGATGGAGGCCAGCGTGGTCGGCACGGTGGCGTTCGAGGTGGCGGCCAACGCCATCAGGCGCATGGCGCTGGAGGATGCGAGCTGGCGGCGGTTCGGTCCGGGTCGCCGCGGGCGCCGGCGGGCCACGCCTGCTTGAGCGGCCACGCCTGACTGGTCGCGTGTCCGACCTGTAGCGTGGCGGCCCGATGGACCGACCGATCGGCATGTTCGACAGTGGCTTTGGCGGCTTGACGGTTGCTCGGGCCATCATCGATCTGTTGCCGGCCGAGCACATCGTGTACGTCGGCGACACAGGCCGGTACCCGTACGGCTCGAAGCCACAGGCCGAGGTGGCTGGATACGCGCGACAGATCGCCCGGTACCTGATCGACCAGCACGACGCCAAGGTCATCGTCGTGGCCTGCAACACCGCCGCCTCGGCCATCGACCTGGCTGCCGAGTTGGAGGTGCCGGTCGTCGGGGTCATCCAGCCCGGAGCGCAGGCGCTGGTGCAAGCCACCCGAAGCGGTCGGATCGGTGTCATCGGCACCGTTGGCACGGTGGGGTCTGGCTCGTATCAGCGTGCGGTCGCGCAGGCGGCCGAGATCGGCGACATCGCCGTGGAACTGACGTGTGCCGCGTGCCCCGGATTCGTCGAATTCGTCGAGCGCGGTGTCACGACGGGCGACGAGGTCACTGTCTTGGCCGAGCGACTGTTGGCGCCAGTTCGGGACGCGTCGGTCGACACGCTGCTGTTGGGCTGCACGCACTACCCCTACCTCGCCCGAGTCATCGCCGACGTCATGGGGCCCGAGGTGGTACTGGTGTCGTCGGCCGACGAGACCGCGTTCGCCCTGCGACAGTTGCTGGTCCACGCCGATCTTGCCCGAACTGTCGAGTCGCCGGGCACCCATCACTTCATGTCATCAGGCGACGTGGCACTGTTCACCGAACTGGGTCGTCGGCTCTTGGGCCCCGAGCTCGCGTCGGCTCATGCCGTCACGTTCGTCGACCGGCCCGCAGGTTCTCTCCGATGATCTCCCTTCCCCATTGAAAGGCACACCCATGCCCCGTCCCGACGGTCGTACCGACAGCGAACTGCGACCCATCACCTTTGAACGCGACTACACCGAAATGGCGGCCGGCAGCGTGCTGGTCAGCTTCGGTCGCACTCGCGTGCTGTGCACCGCATCCATCGACGACAACGTGCCGCGGTGGATGCGCAACTCCGGCAAGGGTTGGGTGACGGCCGAGTACTCGATGCTGCCCGGCGCATCGCCCGAGCGCATCGATCGCGAGGCTGCAAAGGGCAAGCAGAGCGGTCGCACGGTCGAGATCCAGCGGCTGATCGGCCGGTCGCTGCGCGCTGCATGCGACATGAAGTTGCTGGGCGAACGGCAGGTCGTTGTCGACTGCGATGTGTTGCAGGCCGATGGCGGCACGCGCACGGCCAGCATCTGCGGCGGGTTTCTGGCGCTGCACGACGCCCTCGCCAGGCTGGTGCAGCAGGGCGCCATCAAGCAGCACCCGCTGCACTCGCTGTGCGCGGCCATCAGTGTTGGCATCGTGCAGGGCGTGCCGGTCCTGGACCTGCCCTACGTCGAAGATTCGACGGCCGAGGTCGACATGAACGTCGTGATGTTGGCCCGGCCGGGCGACGAGCCGCGATTCGTCGAGGTGCAGGGAACCGCCGAGGGCACGGCGTTCAGCCGCAGCGAGCTCGACTCGTTGCTGGGTCTGGCAACGGGCGGCCTGGCAACCATCATGGCGTTGCAGACCGAACTGATCGCCGATCCGCCGCCGCCGAGAGCACCCGCTCGATGACGCGTCTGCCGCGGCTGGTGTGCGCCACCGCCAACCCCGGCAAGGTGGCCGAGATCGCATTGCTGTTGGATGGTGTAGTCGACCTGGCTCCACGCCCGCCCGGTGTGCCCGATGTGATCGAGGACGCAGACACTTTGGTGGGCAACGCGCGGCTGAAGGCAGGCGCCGTGTGCGCGGCCACTGGCTTGGCTGCGGTCAGTGACGATACAGGCCTGTTCGTCGATGCATTGGATGGCAGGCCCGGCGTTCACACGGCACGGTTCGGCGGCGAGCCACCCAACGACGCAGTGAATCGTCGAGCGCTGCTGCAGGCGCTGGACGGCCGTAGCGACCGGGCCGCACACTTCGCCACCGTCGCCATGGTCGTGCGCCCCGACGGCAGCGAAGTGGTGGTGGAAGGTCGGTGCAACGGCACCATCGCCGTCCGGGAGAGGGGCACTCGCGGGTTCGGCTACGACTCACTGTTCGTGCCCGATGATGGCGATGGTCGAACGTTCGCCGAGATGACCGAGATCGAGAAGAACCTCATGTCGCACCGGGCTCGCGCCTTTCATGCGTTGCTGAGTGTCCTCCGCCCGACCTGACGCGGTCCTCGCACAGCCGACTCACGGCAACCGCTGCTGTCACGACGTCTCGTTGGCTTGACCCGAGCGTGTCGCCAGCGAGTACAACGACTCGCTCGTACAGGTTGAGGGCAGCGACACACGATGCTTCGAGCCCGGCGTCGATGCCGAGGGCGGTCCGTTGGTCGCACAGCCAGTCATCTCCCAACTCGTCGGCGACAAGGTCCCACAGCTTGTTCTCTGTCTCGTACAACAGATGGAGATGAACCGACGCCACCCACGCCATCCTGTTCGAGAGGACGTTGCGCATCACCGCAGCGGGCAGTTGGTTGCCCCGTTGGAGATGACCGACGAGACGAAGGACCTCCTCGCTGTAGCCGACGAGTTGCTCGGCGACCCAGCGGTCTGACACATCACCCAGGTCGGCCCAACGCCAACGCGCTGC
>JANNFQ010000625.1:0-2926 GCA_031380045.1 Acidimicrobiaceae bacterium | reverse complement strand
TCTGCGGGCAGGAGGCGTTGGCTGATGACGCCTTGGAGGGCACCGGCGAGCTGGATCTGGATCTGGTCGCGCTTTTCTGCAGGGAACACGTCGACGATTCGGTCGAGCGCCTGAGACGCGTCGTTGGTGTGCAAGGTGGCGAACACGAGGTGGCCGGTTTCGGCGAGCGTCAGCGTGATCGAGATGCTGTCGAGGTCGCGCATTTCGCCGAGGAGGATGACGTCGGGGTCCTCACGAAGGGCGCTGCGCAGGCCGTCGGGGAAGCTGTTCACGTCGGTGCCCACCTCGCGCTGGTTGATCATCGCGACCTTGTGGTAGTGCAGGTACTCGACAGGATCCTCGATGGTCAGGATGTGGCACGGCTTGGTCTCGTTGATCCGGTCGATCATCGCTGCCAAGGTGGTGCTCTTGCCCGAACCAGTGGGTCCCACGACCAGAACCAGACCGTACGGCTTGTTCAGGAGGTCGACGGTTGCCTGCGGGCAACCCAGCTCGCCCAGAGACCGCACACGATTTGGCACGACGCGCAGCGCGAGAGCGTGGGTGCCGCGCTGCATGAACGCGTTGGCGCGAAACCGGCCGATGTCGCCGAGGCCGAACGAGAAGTCGACCTGATGCGCTTCCTCCAACTCGACCTCCTGACGATGGTCGAGCAGGGACATCACCATGCGTTCGGTGTCCGCACCGGTCAACGCTTCCACACCGTCGAACGACACCAACACGCCATCGCGACGCGCTGTGGCGGGACGGCCCGCAGTGAGGTGAAGGTCACTGGCGCCTGCATTGACGGTCGCCTGGAGCAATGAGACGAGTATCGGGTCCGGATTCGACATGGAGAGCTAACCTTTCCTGGTTGCTCGCTCTGCGAGCTGCTGTGTTGTTCGCTCTTGCGAGCGCTGGGTTCCTGAAGGACGTATGACAGTTGCGTTGATCGTGATCTCAGCCTGGATGGGTCTGATGATCGGGTCGTTCCTCACCGTGGTCACCGAACGTGTCCCCAAAGGGGAATCGATCGTCGCCCCCGGATCGAGGTGCGGTGCGTGTGGCCTTCGCCTGGGCCCGCTCGACCTGGTGCCTGTGGTCAGTTGGTTGGTGCTCGGTGGGAAGTGCCGCCGTTGTCGTTCAAACATCGGCATCGAGCCGCTGATACTTGAGCTGGGGTGTTGCGGCCTATTCGTCGCCATGGCCGTGAAGTTCGAACGCCCCTGGGAGACGGCGGCCTTCTGCGTCCTGGTCGGTGGATTGTTCGGTCTCAGTTGGATCGATCTACGCACCAAGCGGTTGCCCCGCGAGATCACGTACGTCACCTTGGCGATCGGGGCACCGTTGCTGGTCGTTGCCGCGCTGGTGCGGGATGAACCGCGCCGCATCGTCACCATGGTGGCTGGCGCAGCAATCGCACTGGCGTTCATGGCCGCGCTGCACCTGCTGTCGTGCGGGGGGATGGGCGATGGCGATGTGCGCCTGTCGCCGCTGTTGGGGGCGTACCTGGGATGGCTGGGACTGCCGTATGTGCCCGTCGGGCTGTTCCTGGGCTTTCTGTTCGGCGCCGTCGTCGGGGTGGCAGGCATGCTGATCGGAAAGGCGGGTCGGAGGTCGGCGATTCCGTTCGGTCCGTTTCTCGCGGCTGGCACGATCGTGGCCGTGTTCATCGGACGCGCCGTGATCGACCGGCTGTGGCCCGCCTGATCAGATCTGATTCTTCGTCTCGCCGAGGACGCCGTACATCGCTGATACCAGCGCCATGGCCACGAAGCCCACGATCGCTCCGACGAAGATGATCATGATCGGCTCGAACAGCATGGTGAACTTCTTGATCCGGCTCTCGAGTTCTCGGTCGAAATAGATACTGGCGACCTCGAGTTGTTCATCGAGGGTGCCGGTCTCTTCACCCACCTTGAACATCTGCTTCGCTGCGCCTGGAAACAGGCCGGTGTCGGCCAGGGGACGCGCGAAGCCACCGCCTTCGAGCATCACCTCCTGTGCTTGTCCGAGGGCCTCCCGGTAGACGGCGTTGTCGGTCGATTCGATCGTGGTCTTGAACCCCTCGGGCAGTGGCACCCCTGCCTTCACCATGGCTCCCAAGATCCGGCAGAAGCGTTCCAGAATTGCGTACTCCACGATGCCTTTGATCACCGGGATCTTCAACAGCATCTTGTCCTTGTAGGGCTGACCGCGGTCGGTCTTGAAGAGCCAATAGACGACGGCAAAGAACATGATCGCTGCCAAGACCGGGATGTAGATGAGATCGGTGAACAGCGTCGACACGGCCAGCAGCATGCGGGTGGGCAGTGGCAGATCGGCATCCAGCTCCTCGAACAGCGGCTTGAACTGTGGAAGCACGTACCCCGCCAGAACCGCGACCGTGAACACCGCCAAGACCATGACGACCATGGGGTACGAGAGTGCGGAGACCACTTTCTGCTTGGTCTCGACCTCGCGCTCGAGGTATCCGGCGAGGCTGTCGAGGGTTTCGTCCAGCTTGCCCGTCAGTTCAGCGGACTGGAGGATGCCCATGTAGTACTTCGGGAAGCACAGGGGATGCTTCTCGGCGGCTTGGCTCAACGTGCCGCCGTTGCGTAGATCCTCCACCATCGCGCTGATGGTGCGGCGGAGCGCCACATCCGACGTTTCGTCACCGATGATGTCGAGCGCCTCGGTGATCGGGATGCCGGCCTTGACGAACACAGCGAGCTGACGCGTGAAGTGCATCAACTCCTTCTTCTTGACCTTCTCGGCGGTCAACTCGAACTGCAACGCGCCGCGCCGCTCTTCGATCTTGACCGGGTACAACTGCTTCGCGATCAGTGCGGAACGCGCATCACCGATCGTGTCGGCCTTCTGGAAACCTTCGATCGTTGCGCCACTGGCGTCGATCGCTGCATACGCGAACTTGGGCATGTCTGGGTCCTCTGATTCAGGGCGA
>JANNFQ010000154.1:0-4082 GCA_031380045.1 Acidimicrobiaceae bacterium | reverse complement strand
GCCGCGCGGATGCGTACGCGGTTGGCCAAGGAACTGGTCGCCGAAGGGATCACCGACAACGGCGATCGGTGGCTGAGCGGCGTGATCGAACAGACAGTGGACGAGATCCGACGAACGGGTCCGTCCACGGGCTCGCAACTGGCGAAGGCAGTGCCGCTGCTGCAGACGAAGTTGGCCGGTGCCGGCCCGGTCGCGGCTGCCGTCACCGCGCGGGTCGTGACGCTTGCAGCTGCCGAGGGTCGCCTGGAACGTGGACGCCCGCAGGGCAGCTGGACCAGCAGCACGCACCGATGGCGGATGCCCGCAGATCGCCCTCCTGCACCGTCGAAGCGCGACGCGATCGTAGAGCTGGTACGTCACTGGCTGGCGGCGTTCGGCCCTGCCGCACCGACCGACATCGTGTGGTGGACAGGCCTGGGCATCACCGAGGTGAAGTTGGCGTTGGCCGCGCTGGGTGTCGTGGCTGTCGACCTGGATGGTCAGCCCGGCGTGGTGCTGGCCGACGATGTGGAACCCGAGCCAGAGGTCCAGCCGTGGGTGGCACTGCTGCCATCGCTGGACCCCACGCCCATGGGATGGAAGTCGCGCGACTGGTACTTGGGCCAGCATGGGCCACGTCTGTTCGACTACTCGGGCAACATCGGACCCACAGTCTGGTGCGACGGGCGAATCGTGGGTGGATGGGCGGTGCGCGCCGACGCGACCAAAGGCACCAGCCAAGTCGTGTTCGAGCTGTTCGACGATGTCGGCCGCGCAGCATCGCAGTCGGTGGCTCAGCGAGCTGCGCAGCTGGAGAGCTGGCTGGCCGGCACCGTGGTCACGCCGCGGTTCCCGACGCCGATCGACCGCAGCCTGCGGAGCTGATTCGGCGCGCGCATCCCCCACGACCAGTCATGTCTATACAGAACGGTCATGTCTAAAGACAGGTTCCATATCTAAAGACATCGACGGTACAGTGGGGCCGTGCCCGCCAATCCGTTCGTTCCTTCCTTCGGTGCGCCGCCGCCATTGTTGGTGGGTCGCCAAGACGAGCTGGACGACTACGAGGATGCGTTGGCCGAAGGGCCGGGCAGCCCCGGCTATGTGACGTTCTACACCGGCGGCCGCGGCACCGGAAAGACCGTCATGCTGAACGCCGCCGAAGACATCGCCCGTGCTGCCGGCTTCAACGTCGTCTCCGAAACGGCGAGCGCCGGATTCGTGCAGCGATTGGTCGACCACCAGTTGCCGGCGCTGCTACCGAAGAAGCGCCGACGCATCACCCAGGCGAACATCGCGGCCGTCGGAGGCGTCCAGCTCGAGCCGGCTCACCCTGCCCAACCAGATCTCCGTGAACTGGTCGAGCGCGTCACCATCGATGCACCACTGTTGGTCTCGCTGGACGAGATCAACAACAGCATCATCGAAGAACTGCGTCGCCTGGCTGTTGTGCTGCAGCACGCAGTACGCGAGCGTCGCCCGTTCGCGTTCGTCGGCGCCGGCTTGCCGTCGGCGGTCGAGTACGTGCTGAACGACAAGGTGCTGACGTTCCTTCGCCGCGCCGAACGGCACACGCTCAGCTCGATCGACACCAGCTCTGTGGCCAAGTCGTTCATCGCAGTGATCGAAGAGAACGGTCGAACGATCCGCCCGGCCGACGCAGCCTTGGCGGCCGAAGCGACGGGTGGCTATCCCTTCATGATCCAGTTGGTGGGATACCACTCGTGGCGGCAGCACCCCGATCGTTCGAACATCACGGCGGCCGACATCAGAGCCGGTGCCGCCGCCGCCGAACGGCGGATGGCGCGCAACGTGATCGAGCCCGCCATCAACGACCTGTCGCCGGTGGACCGCATTTTCCTGATGCGCATGGCGGTCGACGATCGGCCGTCGAAGATGTCAGACATCCGCCAGCGCATGAGCGTGGATGTGAACTACGCCAGCCAGTACCGCCTGCGCCTGATCGCCGCCGGATTGATCAGGCCTGCAGGCCACGGTCTGGTCGACTTCACGCTGCCTCATCTTCGAACCTGGCTGCGAGAGCACGAAGCGTTCGACGAGTGACGCTCTGACGCCGGCCGTCACGCGCGCGTGCGCGTGATCCAGCGCACCGCCGGTTCGAGTCGCTTCACGTTCAAGCGTGCACCGGCGGCCGAATAGGCGACGATGCAGAAGATCGCCCACATGCCATCGCGCCAGCCGATCTTCTTGCCCTCGGCGTACGTGCGGCCCGAGTACGAGATGCCGACCTCGAAGATGCGCCAGCCGCCACGGGCGATCTTGGCGGTGATCTCGGGCTCGATGCCGAAGCGGTTCTCTTCCAGCTCGAACGATCGCAGCACCTCCAGCCGGAAGGCCTTGTAACACGTCTCCATGTCGGTCAGGTTCAGGTTGGTGAACATGTTCGAGACAGTGGTCAGGAAGTGGTTGCCGACCGAGTGCCAGTAGTACAGCACCCGGTGGGCGCGGTCGCCCGAGAAGCGCGAGCCGTAGACCACGTCGGCCTTGCCCGACAGTAGCGGCACCATGATCTGGTGGTAGTCGGCGGGGTCGTACTCCAGATCGGCGTCCTGCACGATGACGAACGGCTGCGTCGCCTCGGCAAATCCACGTCTGATGGCCGCACCCTTGCCCTGGTTGCGTTCTTGGCGCAGCAGCCGCAAGCGGGGATCGTCGATGGTCTGCACGATCTGGGCGGTTCGATCGCTGGATGCATCGTCGATCACCAGCACTTCGGCCGTGAACGGCGACTGCAGCACCAGTGCAATGATCTCGGCGATGGTCGCCTCTTCGTTGTACGCAGGCATCACGACCGACAGACAATGGTCCTGCGAGCTTGCCGATCGTCGTTCGAGCACGACTGCAAAGGCTACTCAGCAATGCCCGCACCGACCCGGCCCGCTTCGGCCGGCGGTGCGACGAATCCTCAAGCGCCGCCTTGCGGACCCGATCCAGAGCGGGCATTCTGGGCGGGTGCGGTGGACCTTCGAAATGCGTCGGGAGCGGCGGCAAGGCCGTAGGTGTTGCCGGGCGGCTGAGGTGGTCGTGACCTCGCGATGAGGCGCTTGACCTACAAGTTTCGCGTCGCGCTGGCCGGGTTCTCGGCAGGGTGTCGTGGTCTGCTCCGCAGGGCACGTCATGGCCCGACGCTGCCCTCGTGGACGTTGAGCGAGGAGCTTTTGGTCGCGGTCTCGCGAGCCACGGCCACAGCCAGCGCTCGCCACATCGAGTTCATGACGCCGCGTGGCTCCGGGTTGCGGGTACCACTCGGCTCTGCAAGCCGCGCCGCGCTGAACGTCGAGGAGATCGACCTCGACGGCGTGCGCGCAGAGCGCTACTGCCCCAAGGCGAGTCCTTCTGGAACGATCATTTACCTCCATGGCGGCGGGTTCGTGTCCGGCGGCGTCGGGCTCGAACGCCGACCCGCAGCTGCGAACGCCATCGCCTCGAACTGCGACACGTTCAGCATCGAGTACCGCCTGGCACCCAAGCACCCGTATCCGGCGGCGCTCGACGACGCCATCGCGGCCTACACGGCGGTGCTGGACCGAGGCGCAGACCCAGCGACCACCGTGCTCTTCGGCGCGTCGGCAGGCGCCTGCTTGGCGCTCAGCTCGCTGCTGAAGATCCGCGATCTGGGGTTGCCCCAACCAGCTGGCGCCGTGCTCCTCTGGCCGTATGCCGACTTCACGTTCAGCGGCGAAACGGTCCAGTCGAATGGGGACTTGGACATGCTCCCGGTTCGAGACCTCGCCCACGTGTGGGGACCGGCGTACGTCGGCAACGCTGACCCCTCCGACCCCCTGGTGTCGCCCGCGCTCGCAGACCTGCGCGGGCTGCCACCGCTGCTGATCCTCGCAGGCGGCGCCGAGTCACTGCTGTCCTGTGCCGAGCGCATCGCCGCGAACGCTCGGCGCGCCGGTGTGCCGGCGCAGCTGAACGTGTTCCCCGAGAAGGTGCACGGATGGATGATGCTGCCGAAGCTGCCGGCCACACTCGAAGCCATCGACGAGATCACCCAGTGGATCGCTGTGACCCTCGAAAGGGCTACGGGTCCGGGCTGATCCGGAGCGGATTCCGCGCCTGACGCGCGGCTTCGCTCG
>JANNFQ010000597.1:0-3295 GCA_031380045.1 Acidimicrobiaceae bacterium | reverse complement strand
GATGAGCCGCAGCACACACCGACCGACGGTGGTCTTGCCCGACCCACTCTCGCCCACCAGCCCGAGCGTGGTGCCCTCGGCGAGATCGAACGACACGTTGGACACGGCCTGCACGGTGCTGCGAATGCTGCGCAACCCCTTCGATGACTTCACGGTGAAGTGCTTGACGAGATCTTTGACCTCGAGGACGTTGGTCATCGCACTGCCTCGATCAGTTCTGCGGCGATCTCTTCGGCGCGAACACACGCGGTTTCCAGATCGCCGAAAGGACGAAGCGACGGAACGTCGCCGGCACACACCGGCGCTGCGTGCGGGCAACGGGGCCGGAACGCGCAACCCGACGGTGGCGCCAGCATGTTGGGTGGCGCGCCGGGAATGGGGACCAGACGCGCACGATCGCTGGATGGCAACGATCGCATGAGACCCACCGTGTAGGGGTGACTGGGATGGTCGAACAGGGCATCGATGGAACCCATCTCGGCCGGGCGCCCCGCGTACATGACCTCGACGCGGTCGGCGACACGTGCAACGACACCGAGGTCGTGGGTGATGAGCACGATCGCCGCGTTCAGTTCGGTCTTGATGCGTTGCAGCACCTCGAGGATCTGCGCCTGCACTGTGACGTCCAACGCCGTGGTGGGCTCGTCGGCGATGAGCACAGCCGGCTCGTTGGCAATGGCCATGGCGATCATGACGCGTTGCCGCATACCGCCCGAGAACTCGTGCGGGTACTGCAGCGAGCGCTGATCGGGCTGGGGAATGCCCACCATGTCCAGCAACTCGACCGCGCGAGTACTGGCGGCGCGTTTGGACATGTCTTGATGCGACTGGATCATCTCGACGATCTGTACACCGATGCGCTGCACCGGGTTCAGCGACGACAGGGGATCTTGGAAGATCATCGCGATCTTCTTGCCACGCGCCCGACGCACCACCTTGGGGTCGGCACCGACCAACTCGACACCATCGAGCACCGCCGAGCCGCCGATCACTGCGCTGTTCGGCAACAGACCCATGAGCCCCAGGAACGTGACCGACTTGCCCGAACCCGACTCGCCCACCACTGCAAGCAACTCGCCCTGATTCACGGCGAGGTCAACACCTCGAACTGCTTGGACATCGCCTGACAGCGTCGGGAAGGAAACACGGAAGTCGGTGAGTTTCAATGCCTCCGACATCAGGCACGGCCCCCAGAGGCCTTGGGATCGGTGGCATCGCGCAGACCGTCGCCGATGAAGCTGATGCACAGGGTGATGATGAGGAGCGCGGCGAATGGGAACACCACCAGCCACCAGTACCCGGCCCGGGCAGCCTTGGCGGACCCGCCCACCAGCAGACCCAGCGAGGTAGAGCCGGCACCCACGTTGGGCCCGTAGCCGAACAGCGACAACGTGGACTCGCTGATGATGGCACCCACCACCGACAGGCTGAGCGCGACCAGGATTGGCCCGACCGAGTTGGGCAGCATGTGTCTGATGATGATGTGACCGTTCTTCGCGCCGATGGCTCGGGAGGCCTCGATGAACTCGCGTTCTCTCATCGACAAGACCTGCGCGCGCACGACACGTGCGACGCCCATCCATCCGAAGATCGCGAACAGGAAGATGAGGAACCGAACGGAACTCAGTTCGCCGATGATGGGCTTCATCCAGCTGATGGCGCCCAACACGTTGCGCATGACCAACAGCGACACCAGGATCGGGAAGGCCAGGAAGATGTCGGTGACACGCATCATGATGTCGTCGAACAACCCGCCTTTCAGGCCGGCGACGGCACCAACGGCAACACCGATGACCACGCTGATGATGGCAGACGCCAGACCGATGAGCAGCGACACGCGCACGCCGTACAACAGACGGCTGTAGATGTCGCGACCGATGTCGTCGGTACCGAACCACGCTTCCGAGCGTGGCGGCAGGAACTGATTCTTGGCCACCTTGATGTCGATGACCGGCTCGTTGACGCCGTAGCGGGCAGTGAGCGGCGTCAGCAGGACCGCCAGCACCAACACGGTCAGCACGAACACCGAACCAACGGCCGCCTTGTGCTCTTTGAACCGGAGGTACGCCTGCTTGCGTGGCGACACCGAGGCAACGGTGATGCCGACCAGTTCGTCCGCCGCGATCATGGCGACCTCGTCCGGTAGCGGCTGGGCATCAGCGGGAGGAGTGGCGAGTTCAGTCAAGGCGGATCCTTGGGTCGAGGAAGGCGTACACGATGTCGGCCAGCAGGTTGAACACGATGACCGACGCAACGATGATGACCATCCACGGCATCAGCTGCGGAAAATCGCCACTGGAGTAGGCGTTCAAGAAGTACCGGCCCATACCCGGATACTCGAACAGGTTCTCGGTGATGATCAAGCCACCGACGATGGAGCCGACTTCCAAAAAGGCCAGCGTGGTCACGGGGATCAGGGCGTTGCGCAACGCGTGACGCACCAGCACCCGTCGCTCGCTGACGCCCTTCGAACGCGCCGTGCGCAGGTACTCGCTGTTCATGACATCGAGCAATGACGCGCGCATGTAGCGCGAGTAGACCGCGATGGTCTGGATGGCCACGACCGTGACTGGCAGCACCATGTGTTTGATGCGGAGGAAGAGATCGAAGCCGCTGTGGCCCGGCGGATACACACCGCTGGTCGGGAACAGCGAGCCACCACCGAACCAGCGCTGCCAGTAGATGGCGAACACCAGCTGCAAGATGATGGCAGAGACGAACGGTGGAATGGACAGCCCGACGAGTGCCGCCGAGTTGACAGCGGTGTCGCGAAGGCGGCCCGGGCGCAAGGCCGCGAACACACCGAGCGCATTGCCGATGATGATGCCCAGCGTCGATGCCGTGATGCCCAACACCAGCGTGTTGGCCAGTGCGTTCTTCAGCACGGGCCACACGTCACCGTTGCGGAAGATGCTCTTCGACCAGTCGCCAGTGAGGAACCCCTTCAGCCACTGGAAATATCCCCTGACGTATCCCCCGAAGCCCTCGTAGAGACCGTTGATCTCTTTGAACTCGGCGATCTTCTTGGCGGTCAGGCGACTGTTTGCTCGCTTGTACGACTGCACCGGGTCGGTGCCAATACGGATCGCGCAGTACACCAGGAACGTCACCAGCAGCAACGTGGGTATCGCCCACAACAGCCTGCGGAGAACGAATCGAATCATGCCTCACCTCGTGCCCGAATAGGCGTGTGGGGCCAACCGTAGCTGGCCCCACACGCTTGCGTTACCGGTTGTGCTCTCTGCCTAGCAGGTCAGAGAATTTCGACGACGGGCTCGCTCGCCATGAGGTTGGT
>JANNFQ010000591.1:0-2847 GCA_031380045.1 Acidimicrobiaceae bacterium | reverse complement strand
CGCGCTGAGCACTGTCACCACTGTCGATCCAGCGCTCAGCACTGTCGCGCCCACCGTCGACCCCGCGCTGACGACAACCACGGTGCCGCTCGAGACCACCACCACGGTCTTCACGCCGGTCACCGAGGGTGCCACCGCTGTGGTTGCCAATGCATCCACCGTCAACGGCGCAGCGGGCGTGCTGACCACGGCGTTGTCGGGTGCCGGCTTCTCGATGTTCAAGGCCACCAACGGATCTCCCAAGCAAGATGCCAGCACGATCTTGTACGACCCCACCGATGCCGAAGCGTTGCAAGTGGCAACCTCGTTGTCGGTGCTGATGGGCAACATCGAGGTGCTCGAGATCGCCACGCCGGCACCGATCGACGGCGGCGTGCTGCCCGACGGCGTCTCCATCGTGGTCATGCTGGGTAACGACAAGGCCAACCTCACTCTGGCCGCCATGGGTACCGCCACCACACTGCCCCCCACCACGGTGGCCGGCGACGTCGCACCCGTCACCACCTGACGTCAGCCCGCCGGCGCCGGCGCGAACGCGTCCTTGCCCTCGGTCTCAACGCAACGTGTCCACGTCACACAAACCCGCGGATTGTTCATGCGGTCACGCGAACCGGTTCGCGAAACTTTGGGTGAGCTTGCAAGGCCGCGGAGCGTTTATGCGCTCACGTAGACCCATTCTCAGTTCACGGTCGGGAGCAACTGTTCGATGAGTTGGGCCGCGGCGCGTTCGATGCACCACAGCGGCTCGGCCATCGCTCGCTCCAGACCGAACAGGCCCACTAGCGACACGTGAGGAATGCGCCGGCCTGCACCGGTGTCGGCATCGCCCACCACTGCGCCGACCGGGATGCCCATTGACCGGGCCATGTCTTGCACCCGTCCGACGACCTTGCCCTCGAAGCTCTGATCGTCCAGGTGCCCTTCGCCCGTCACGATCAGGTCGGCGCCCACGAAGGTGTCGTGCAGATCAAGTTCGTCGGCGACCAGATCGAAGCCCGGCATCAGCTTGCCCCCCAACGCTGCCAAGGCACCCGCCAAGCCTCCTGCCGCGCCCGCTCCCTCGACGTCGCTGACATCGACGCCGAACTCGCTCTGATACATCTGGGCGACGCGTTCCAGCCGGCCGGTCAACATGCGCACCTGCGCCGGCGTGGCGCCCTTTTGCGGCCCGAACACCGCGGCAGCATCGACGAACCGCGTGGTCACGTCGCATGCCACCAGCAGCTGCACCCCCCGCGTTCGCTGCGGCGCGCTGATGGCCCGGATGGCGCCCAGGCCGCCATCGGTGGTGGCCGACCCGCCGACGCACACGATGATCTTCTTGGCGCTGGCATCGAGCGCCTGCGAGATCAACTCACCGGTGCCGGTGGTGGACGCAGCCATCGCATCGTTGTGCTCGGCGCCGCCGATCAGGGCCAGACCCGACGCACGTGCCATCTCGATGACGGCGACGTCGCGATGCAACCGCCACTCGGCTTCGACCGGTTCTCCCAGCGGCCCGGTGACCGTCGAGACACGGTTCGCACCGCCGAGTGCTTCGAGGGTTCCCTCGCCACCATCGGCCACCGCCACCTCGGTGCAATCGTGGCCGAGCTCCCAACAGGCGTGACCGATCGCGGCGGCCACCTGTGCGGCAGTGACCGAGCCCTTGTACTTGTCGACCGCTGCCACCACACGCACGGTCGAGAGCTTACGGTGTGACCCCATGAGCCCATCTGGACCATCACCCGCTGCACACACCACGACGCTCGATGCGTTGGCCCAGGCTGCACTGGTTCGATCGGGCGACGTGGCCCCCGGCGAGCTGGTCGACGGCGCGATCGATGCCGCCGAAGCGCTGAATCCACAGATCAATGCCATTATCCACCCGCGCTTCGCGGCCGCCCGCGCCGAGGCTGCGAATGCGACGGGGCCGTTCGCCGGCGTGCCGATCGTCGTGAAAGACCTCGGCTGCGCGATCGGTGGAGAGCCACATCACCAAGGCGTTCGTGCGCTGAAGGCGATCGACTACCGCGCGCCGCATCACTCGGCGATGTACCGCCGCCTGCGCGCAGCCGGCTTCGTGGCCATCGGTCGCACCAACACCCCCGAGTGGGGCAGCACCATCACGACCGAGCCGCTGGCCTACGGGCCGACGCGCAATCCGTGGAACCTCGAGTACTCCACCGGTGGATCTTCGGGGGGATCGGCAGCCGCGGTGGCGGCAGGAATCGTGGCGGTCGGTCACGCCAACGACGGCGGTGGATCGATCAGGATTCCCGCGTCCGAGTGTGGTCTGGTGGGCCTGAAGCCGTCGCGGGGCCGTGTCTCGACAGCGCCCGACATCGGCGAGAGCTGGATGGGTTCCACCATCGACGGCGTCGTCACCCGCTCGGTTGCCGATAGTGCCGCGCTGCTGGATGTGCTGGCCGGGTACGAGACCGGCGACCCGTACATGGCGCCGCCGTTCGCCAGACCGTTGCTGCACGAGGTCGGCGCCGACGTGGGCGCGTTGCGCATCGGCATCCTCGATCATCCACCTCTTGGCGCCGTCGGCGACCCGGCGTGCACCGCTGCTGTTACCGCCACTGCGTCGTTGTTGGAGAGCCTGGGTCATCAGGTCGAGATTACGTGGCCGGATGCCATCGGCGATCCGTCGTTCGCCGATCACTTCCGCAACATCGTGGCGATGTCGTTCGCAGTCCACGTCGCCACGATGTTGCGGAAGTGATCGGCGAACGACGGATCGCCGATGGCATCCGGCCACGCAATCTCGACCTGATGACCCAGGCTCTCCAACAACGACGCAGTGGCGGTAACAGCAGCGGTGCACGCCGGGTCGCCGACGGCGCCAAGAGGTGGATGATC
>JANNFQ010000577.1:0-30518 GCA_031380045.1 Acidimicrobiaceae bacterium | reverse complement strand
CACGTACCACTCGTACACATGGCACGGCGTGCGCGTGTACGTGGGCATGGGCGGCGGCTTCAACGCCTTGAACAGTCTGGCTGCGGCCACAGCATGCGTTGCGATGGGCATCGATGAACAGACCGTTGCCGACGCGCTGGCCAACGCCCTACCGGTACCCGGGCGATTCGAACCCATCGTCGCCGGGCAGCCGTTCGCGGCGATCGTCGACTACGCACACACGCCCGACGGGCTGCGCCAGGCGCTGCTGGCGGCGCGGGCGACGTCGGGTGACGGGCGGGTGATCGTGGTGTTCGGATGCGGCGGCGACCGAGATCGTGACAAGCGTCCCGACATGGGCGTGACCGCCGCTGAACTGGCCGACACCGTCGTCATCACCTCCGACAACCCTCGCTCGGAGGACCCCCTCGACATCATCAATGCCACCCTTGCGGGGGTGCCTGCCGACTACCGTACGAACGTTGTGATCGAGCCCGACCGCAGGAACGCCATCGCCGTCGCGCTACAGATGGCAGTCAGCGGCGATGTGGTGCTGGTTGCCGGCAAGGGCCACGAAGCCACGCAGACCATCGGCGACACCGTCGTTCCGTTCGACGATCGTGTCGTCGTGCGCGAGTTGCTGCAGGGCCTCTCGTGATCGCCGTCATGATCTCGGGTGCCACCGCCATGGTGGTCGCGCTGTTCTCGACCCGCGGGCTGATCACCTTCTTCCGCAACCGCGGCAAGGGCCAGCCGATCCTGGGCAAGGCCGATCATGGCCCCGAGCACCACCTGTCCAAGCAGGGCACGCCCACCATGGGCGGCATCGCCATCATCGCGGCAGCGTTCGTCGGGTGGTTCGTGGCTCACTTCCGGCGCGACCTGGTGTTCTCGACGCAGTCGATGATCATGTGGTGCGGCATCTTGGTCATGTCGTTCATGGGGTTCCTCGACGACTACATCAAGGTCGCCAGGGCACACAACCGGGGCATCTTCTGGAAGCGAAAGAGTTGGATCACGCTGTCGCTCGCCCTGCTGACGGCGTGGTGGCTGCAGGCCGGCACGGGCATCAGCGAGACGCTGTCGTTCACACGCGCCAGTTCGCCGGGCTGGTCGATGCACTGGGCCGTGTGGGTCGTGTGGGCGGGCGTGATCATCTGGAGCACCACCAACGCCGTCAACGTGACCGATGGGCTCGACGGTTTGGCCGGTGGCTCGGCACTCATGGGTTTTCTGGCCTTCACGATCATCGCCTATTGGGCCTTCCGTAACGGCGACATCTACGGCGCCGTGGTCAACCCCCTCGACCTCGCCGTGCTGGCTGCAGGCTTCGCCGGTGCGTGCGGTGGTTTCCTGTGGTTCAACGCTGCACCTGCGCGCATCTTCATGGGTGACGTCGGTGCGCTGGGCGTGGGCTCGGCGCTGGCACTGCTGTCGTTGGGCACCAACACGCAGGTGCTGTTGCTGCTGATCTGCGGCATCAACGTGTTCGAGGCCGGATCGGTTGCCATTCAGATGGGCGTGTTCAAGGCGTCGGGCCGCAAGAAGCGGCTGTTCCGCATGTCGCCCATCCACCACCACTTCGAACTGCTCGGCTGGCCCGAGACCACGGTCATCATTCGGTTCTGGCTGATCAGTGGTGTCTGCGTGGCGACCGCGCTCGCGATCTTCATCGGTGACTTCACCCGGCTGGAAAGCGGCCTCTGATGCCCCGGCCTTCGGCACTGGTGTACGGCATCGCGACCACGGGCCAGGCAGTGGCGCGTGCGTTGGTCGCCCACGGACATCACGTGGTGCTGGCCGACGACGTGGCGGGCGCTCAGGCCATCGCCGTGGCCGACGAACTGGGTCTGCAGTTGCACATCGCACCCGACGTCGCGGCCATCGACTGCATGGTCGCAGCAGCCGACCTGGTGGTGCCGGCACCCGGTGTGCCCGAGACGCACCCTGTCGTCGCCGCCGCGAAGCAGCATTCGGTGCCGCTTCAGACCGAGATCGATCTGGCCTACGAGTGGGAGCAGCAGCGTCCCGGTGGCCCTCGCCCGATGATCGGCATCACGGGCACCGACGGCAAGACCACGACCACGATGATGGTCGCAGCCATGTTGCGCGCAAGCGGGCTGCGAGCGGCTGCGGTGGGTAACACAGAGGTGCCATTGGTGGCGGCGCTGGCCGACGACGTCGATGCCTTCGCCGTCGAGTGCAGCAGCTTCCGACTGGCCTTCGTGCGGTCGTTCCGCAGCCAGGCGGCCATCTGGCTGAACCTGGCCCCCGACCATCAGAACTGGCACGTGTCGATGGATTCGTACGAGGCCGCCAAGGCAAACATCTGGCAGCTGCAACGATCCAGCGATGTCGCCATCGGTTGGGCCGGCGACCGCACGGTCATGCACCGTCTGCAGCATGCACCGGCCCGCCATGTCACGTTCGCGCTGCACGGTGCCGACTACTGCATCTCGACCGACGACGACGGCCAGATGCATCTCTGCGGCCCCATGGGCCGTTTCGCGAGTGCCTCGTCGTTGCGACGACAGTTCCCACACGACCTGACCAACGCGCTCGCCGCGGCGGCCGCGTGCATCGAGAGTGGCCTCGTCGACCCACACCAGATCGATGCCGGGCTGGCCGCGTTCGAGTTTCCCCCGCACCGCATCGAACCCCTCGGAACGGTTGACGGCATTCCATGGTTCAACGACTCGAAGGCGACCTCACCTCATGCAGCACTCACCGCCATCCGCTCGTTCGACTCGATCGTGCTGATCGCCGGAGGACGCAACAAGGGATTGGACCTGTCGTCGTTGGCCGTCGAGTCGGCACGCATCCGCACCGTGATCGCGATTGGCGAATCCGCTCCTGAGATCCAGGCCGCGTTCGCTGCGGTGCGTCCAGTCCACGTCGCCACCTCGATGGCCGATGCGGTGAACACGGCGCATGGTGTTGCGGTCCCGGGCGATGTCGTTCTTCTGTCGCCGGCATGTGCCAGCTTCGACTGGTATCCCACTGGCGGCTATCCCGCCCGCGGTGATGACTTTCGTCGTCTGGTCGCCACCCTGCAGGCAGGGGACGCGGCATGAGCACCCACATCAATCCGGCTCGCACCAAGCGCCCAGCGAACGGCGAACGGTCGATCGCCGAACCGTCGATCGCCGAACGGTCGATCGCCGATCGCCGCCGCCAAGCCGCCGAGCGAGCGTCTGCGCTGCGCCGCCATCCCACCGCGGCCACCCCTGTGCGGTCCGATCTGCCGCCACCCACCACCTTCTACGTGATCAGCCTGATCGTGGCCATCTTCGTCATGCTCGGCCTGGTGATGGTGCTGTCGGCCTCGTCCATCCGCGAGTTCCACCAGGGCTACTCGCCGTGGCGGGTGTTCAACAAGCAGTTGATCTGGGCGGTGTTCGGCGCCGTGGCACTGTGGGCCTGTGCCCGAGTGCCCTACCAGTTCTGGCGGCGACTCGTCGTGCCCGAGCTGATCGGCGCGACGGCTCTGATGGCGTTGCCGTTCGTGCCGGGCGTGGGTTCACAGGTCAACGAGGCCAACGCGTGGGTGTCGCTGGGCTCGATCAGCTTCCAGCCGTCCGAGTTCTTGAAGGTCGCCGTGTTGCTGTACTGCGCCGACCTGCTGACCAAGCGCGGCAACGAGATGCATGACCTGCGTCGCACGCTGTGGCCCACACTGTGGGTCGCCGCGCTGGCCGCCGGGTTGTGTCTGTTGCAGGGCGACCTGGGCTCGGCCATCGTGCTCAGCTGCATCGTGTTCGCGGTGGCGTTCGTGGGTGGCACACCGCTGGTGCCGATGGGTGTTGCCAGCGTCGTCGGCGCAGGCATCGGCATGATGTTCGTGTTCTCCAGCCAACGGCGGTTCAGCCGCTTCACGGCGTTTCTGGACATCACCGGCAACCGCGATCACTACAGCTACCAGACCTACCAGGCCATGATCGCCATCGCCCAGGGAGGCACCACTGGCGCAGGGCCTGGCCGCGGTCTGAACAAGTTGGGCGACTTCCTGCCGCTGGCGCACAGCGACTTCATCTTCGCTGTCATCGGCGAAGAGCTCGGTCTGATCGGCGTGCTGGCCGTGGTCGGTGGATTCTTGGTACTGACGTATTGCGGTGTGCAGGTGGCGTTGGCGGCCCGCGACCGCTTCGGCCAACTGTTGGCCGGAGGCATCGTCGCGTGGCTGGTGGTGCAATTCGTCATCAACGTTGGCGGCGTCATCGGACTGATGCCCGTCACGGGACTGACCCTGCCGTTCTTCTCGGCGGGCGGCAGTTCGCTGTTCGTGTCGATGGCGGCGGCCGGACTGCTGCTGAACGTCGCCCGTCACGCGAAGTGAACTGGCGACGCGCTCCGGCGAAGCGACAGGTGCGCGACATCACCGGCCACATCCACTGTTTCGCAGTGGTCACAGGTGGTGGCACATCGGGTCACGCGTTGCCGGCACTGGCCATCATGGACCGTCTTGTGCTGGCGGGCCACCCACCCGATTCTCTGCACTACATCGGCACGCAGCGCGGCATCGAGGCTCGCCTGTTGCCGCCCACCGGCTACACCCACACGCTGCTCGACGTGGTCGGTCTGCAACGCTCGCTGTCGCGGCGCAACCTGATGTTCGTGCCGAAGTTGGTCGGCGCCACGTGGCGCGCTCGGGCTCTGTTGCGCCGGTTGCGACCTGCGGTGGTGGTGAACGTCGGCGGGTACGCCAGCATGCCGGCCACGTTTGCAGCCAGGCTGTGCCGGGTGCCGGTGGTGGTCGTCAGCTATGACCTGCGCCCAGGGTTGGCTTCGAAGCTCAGCGCCCGATTCGCAGCAGCGAGTGCGGCGGCCTTTCCGAACTCGCCCTTGCCTCGCGCTCGAACCACGGGTGCGCCGATTCGCGCCCAGATCATCGCCATCGATCGCCAACACGATCGCAGTCCTGCGCGCACGGCGCTGCAGCTGCCAGCCGACCGCTTCGTCATCACCGTCTTCGGCGGCTCGTTGGGCGCCAAGGCCCTCAATCACGCCGTGGCAGGGCTGGTCCGGGCATGGGCCGAGCGGTCTGATGTCGCAATTCACCACGTGGTGGGTGACCGGTGGCTCGGCGACGCGCCACCCGCGAGCGATGGTTCAGCGGGCATCATGTATCGCGTGATCGGCTACGACGACCGCATGCCCCAGCTGTACGCCGCGTCAGATCTGATGGTCACGCGTGCGGGGGCCAGCACCATCGCCGAGCTGGCGGCCACAGGCTCGCCGGCCATCGTCGTGCCATGGCCGGGTGCCGCCGAGAACCATCAGCTCGACAATGCACGCACCCTGACCGACTGTGGCGCGGCAGTGTTGCTGGACGAGCGAGACCTCAGCGCGCTGACATTGGCAGACCACATCGACGATCTGATCGCACATCCTCGGACCCTCGCCACGATCGGTGCCAATGCCCACGCAGAAGGCGAGCGCCATCGCGGTGACTCATTGATCGACCTGATCGTCCAGGTCGCCGAACGATGACTGCAGATCCCCGTGTCGAGGCGTCTCGAGTCGCAGCGCCGCAGGTGCCGCAGGCGCCGCTGGACCTGTCGGTTCCGCAACGGATCCACGTGGTGGGTGTGGGCGGCCCGGGCATGAGCGCCATCGCCATCGTCCTGGCCGAGATGGGCCACACCGTCAGTGGCAGTGATCTGCGCGAGAAGCCGATACTCGACCGGCTGCGTGCCGGGGGAGTGACGGTGCACGTGGGGCATGACCGCTCGCATGTTCAGGGCTGCGATGCGGTCACCTACAGCACGGCTGTGCCCCAATCCAACATCGAACTCGACGCATCGCGTGCTGCCGGCATCGCGACCCTGCGGCGCGCGGGCATGCTGGCCGCGATCTGCGCGCAGGCGCGCTCGCTGGCCGTGGCGGGTACGCACGGCAAGACCACCACCACATCCATGCTCATGCTCATCCTGGCCGAGGCGCAATGGCGGCCCAGTTTCGTGATCGGTGGCGACGTGACCGACACCGGAACCGGCGCGCAGTGGACCGGCGGCGAGTGGTTGGTGGTCGAGGCCGACGAGAGCGACGGCACGCATCTGGAGTTGCCCGTCCACGGCTCGATCGTCACCAACGTAGAAGTTGATCACCTCGATCATCACGGCACGTTCGACGCCATCGTCGCCAGCTTCGACACCTATCTCAGCCGCATCGACGGACCGAAGGTCGTGTGCTCGGACGATCCGGTCTGTCGGCGGCTTGCCGCTCAGCACGACGCCACCACGTTCGGCCTCGACCAGGGTGCCCACGTGCGCGCCATCGATGTGGCCACCGATCGCGGCTCGTTGCAGTTCGGCATCGAGCGGCACGGCCACTACCTGGGCGTGGTCGATCTGCCGATGCGCGGTCTGTACAACGTGCGCAACGCCACCGGTGCCATCGCGATGGCGCTCGAGATCGGCGTGTCCTTTGCCGACTGCGCGTCCGCGCTGGCACGTTTCGGTGGCGTCGCCCGCAGGTTCGACATACGCGGTACATCGCACGGCGCCACGCTCGTCGACGACTACGCCCATCTGCCAACCGAGATCAGCGTGGTGCTGCAGGCAGCGCGTACCAGTGGCGACGACTGGCGGCGGGTGGTGGCGGTCTTCCAACCCAACCGGTTCAACCGTATGGCGGTCATGTGGCCGCAGTATGCCGACGCGTTCCGGTCTGCCGATGTGGTGGTGCTGACCGACATCTATTCCAGCGGTACGGCGCCCATCCCCGGCGTGACGGGCAAGCTGGTCGTCAACGCAGTGCTGGATGCCCACCCCGATACTCGGGTCGTCTGGTTGCCGCGTCGCAATGACCTGATCGAGTTCGTGGCCGGCGAGCTGCGCGACGGCGACGTGTGCATCTCGATGGGCTGCGGCGACGTCGCCTCGTTGCCGGCCGAGGTCATGGCCCGTCGTGCCCAGCGGTTCGACCAAGGGCGTCGGGCGTGATTTCGTGCTCACGACAGCCGACATCCGTTCCTCGAAGTCGGCGGCAATGATCGGTCGGGCGAACCTGGAGGCGACGGTGAACGAGCGCATCGATCTGGCGATCCACATGTTGGGAGATCTGGCCGAGTGCGACGTGCCCCTCGGGCCGATGACCACATACCGGGTGGGTGGCGCGGCAGCGGTGTTCGTGCGGCCGCGCACCACGCACGATCTGACGGTGCTGGCCGCTGCATGGAAGGCCACCGAGCTGCCGATGCTGGTCGTTGGGCGCGGCTCGAACCTGCTGATCGCCGACCATGGACATGCGGGCATCGCCGTGTCGCTGACCGGGCTGTCGAACGACATCGACGTACAGGTGGCCACCCCCTGTGACGAAAGCGGCGATGGGAACGCTGCCGGCGACCAGGTCGTGGTGTCGGCCGGCGGGGCCGTGGCCCTACCCGTGCTGGCGCGACGCACCGTGGCAGCGGGGCTGACCGGGTTCGAGTGGGCGGTGGGCGTGCCCGGTTCGGTCGGCGGCGGGGTGCGGATGAACGCTGGCGGGCACGGCTCGGACATCGCCACCTCGTTGATCGACGTCGACCTGTTCGACCTGTCGGTCGGCGCCACGCAGGTGATGCCGGCCGGGTCGCTGGGTCTGCGGTTTCGAGGCTCGGACCTGCACGACCATCAGGTGGTGTTGGTCGCTCGATTGGCCCTGTCGCCCGGCTCGCGCCAGCAGTCCCTGGCCGAACTGGAGGAGATCGTCCGGTGGCGCCGCGAGCACCAACCCGGGGGACAGAACGCCGGGTCGGTGTTCGTCAACCCGGTGCCCGGGCAGATCGCTGCGGGCGAACTGATCGACCGGCTGGGTCTCCGTGGATTTCGCATCGGCACCGCCCACGTCAGCCAGAAGCACGCCAACTTCATCCAGGCCGACGAGGGGGGTCGCGCCATCGACGTGCGCGATGTCATCGAGACCGTCCGTCGGCGCGTGGCCGAGGAAACTGGCTACCTGCTGCGCAGCGAGGTCAGGCTGGTCGGGTTCGACGATGGCGATGATCGGAACGAACCGTGACCGAGCTCGTGCCTCCGACGGACGACGATGATGTCCCCGACCATGTGCTGGACGAACTGCGTCTGGTGTTCGGCGACCCCACCGATGTCGCCGCACCCAACCTGCCCGCCGTCGTGGATGGCGACCTGACCCAGGCAACCGATGCCGATGGCGATGTGCTCGTCGTCGATCAGTCGGTCGTTCATCCGTCGGCCGAAGATCCGTCGGCGACCTCGACCGGCGCCATCGAGACTGGCCCGACGTCGACCGTCGCCGAGCCCGACCGTCGAATGCCCGCCTCCGACGGACAAGCGGCCGAGCAAGCTGCAGCGCGAGCCACGATCGTCATCGGCGGCGACGACAGCTTGCCCGATGCCGTGTATCTGGACGAAGGCGAGTTGGGACCACTGTCCAGACCCGGCCTGAGCGACGCTTCCGGACGCAGCACGATCGTCATCGGCGACGAGCTCGATTCCTCCGGTGTGTTCGACGCCGTCGCCGTGCCCAGCCGCTCGATGGACCCGCGGGTACGGGCCCGTCGCATCGCGGTCAAGCGTGCTCGCGGTCGCAAGCGGCTGCTGTGGGCGGGGGTGGCCGCAGTGGTGCTGCTGATCGCTGTCGCCGTGCTGGCCGTGTTCTCGTCATCGCTGTTTGCAGTGGATCAGGTGGACGTGCAAGGTGCCGCCTACACCCGTTTCACCGACAGCGAGCGGTTGCAGGCCATCGTCGACGACGTCATCGGTCAGCCCGTTTTGCTCCTCGATACCCTGGCCATCGAGCGGCAGCTCGAGACGATTCCGTGGATCGAGCGTGCTTTTGTTTCGAAGGACTTCCCCAACCGGGTGCTGATCGACGTGCGCGAACGGCGTCCATTGGCCACGTTCCGGGGTTCGGATGGGCGGTACCGCGTCATCGATCACGATGGACGGGTGCTGGCTGTGCTGGATGGTCGCCCCACCGACTACATGCTGCTGACGGGGCCCGCCCCCGACACCGAGGCGGGCGGGTTGGCGGGCACTCCTTTTGCTGCGGCTGCCCAGATGGTGGGGGCACTGCCCAGCGAGATCAGGGCCCTCACCGTGACCGCATCGGTCGACGCCACCACCAGTGACCTGGGCTTGATGATCCAACGGCCGGCGTCAGCCACGTCGCCCGATGGCACCTCGACCGACGCGTCGGGGTCCGGGGGCGGATCTGCCGCCAGCGACGACCGAGAAATCGAGGTGCGCATCGGCAGTTCGGCGCGCCTCGACAGCAAGCTCGCCCGGTTGCTGCAGCTGATCCGCAATGGCCTGGACGGAGTGGTGCGAATCGACGTCTCGACGGACCAGGTGTCGGTCACCAAGGGTTGAGCCGCCTGCTCAGCTGGCGTGCACCCCGCGCATCGATGTCAGGTCGTCATGCCTGAGCTGCCCGATCGCGCGGTGGTTCCACCCTCTGGCACCGCTGACGTGCGAGACTGCACCCATGAGATGTGGCATGTGCCGTTGCGGGCAGCCAATCAGTACGATCGGATAGTCATGTTCTCCACTGCTGAACCTGTCAGCTGCACCATTCGCTCAACAACTCGGAGGTCCCGCTGATGGCCGGCGCCCCACAGAACTATCTTGCGGTCATCAAGGTGATCGGCGTGGGTGGCGGCGGCGTCAACGCCGTCAACCGCATGATCGACGCCGGGCTGAAAGGCGTCGAGTTCATCGCGGTCAACACCGATGCCCAGGCGCTGTTGATGAGCGATGCCGATGTCAAGCTCGACATCGGTCGCGACCTCACTCGCGGCCTCGGCGCCGGCAGCGATCCCGAGGTGGGTCGTGCGGCAGCCGAAGCCCATCGAGACGAGATCGAAGAGATGTTGAAGGGCGCCGACATGGTGTTCATCACGGCAGGCGAAGGTGGCGGCACGGGTACCGGTGCGGCCCCCGTCATTGCCGAACTGTGCCGCAGCATGGGCGCGCTGGCCATCGGTGTGGTCACCCGCCCGTTCAGCTTCGAAGGCCGCCGTCGTGCGGTGCAGGCCGACACCGGCGTGCAGAAGCTGAAAGAGAAGGTCGACACCCTGATCGTCATCCCCAACGATCGGTTGCTGACCGTCGCCAACGAAAAGACCAGTGTGCTGAACGCGTTCAAGATGGCCGACGAGGTTCTGCTGCAGGGCGTCTCGGGCATCACCAACCTCATCACCACGCCCGGCCTGATCAACACCGACTTCGCCGACGTCAAGATGATTCTGGCCAGTGCGGGCTCTGCGCTCATGGGCATCGGCCAGGCCAGTGGCGAGAACCGTGCGGTGGTCGCCGCCAAGGCCGCCATCTCCAGCCCGCTGTTGGAAGCCGCCATCGATGGCGCTCGTGGCATCTTGCTGAACATCACCGGCCCGTCGGGCATGGGGTTGTTCGAGATGAACGCTGCGGCCGAGATCATTCACGGCGTGGCGCACGCCGACGCCAACATCATCTTCGGCACGGTCATCGACGACGAGATGGGCGACGAGGTCAAGATCACGGTCATCGCCGCGGGCTTCGATCGGTGGGACAGCAGTGCCGGCCAGGGCAAGCCAAATCTGAAGGCGGTCGAGACCAACAAGGTGTCCACGCTGAAGGATCTGTTCGCCGACGACGCGGTCGACCCGCTGGACGGCGATGACGATTTCGATGTCCCGTCGTTCCTGAAGTGAGTTGGCGCCCAACATGGGCGCCAGCGTCGAAGCGAGGGCAGCGAGCACCGTGACCATCTCCGCCCAGTCGGTCGCCGAACGACTGCACGCAGTGCGTCAGCGCATCCAGGCGGCCGGCGGTGTCGACGTTCGGGTCGTCGCAGTCACCAAGACGTTCGGCATCGACGCCGTGCTGGCGGCCGCGGCCGCCGGCTGTGACGGCATCGGCGAGAACTACGCACAGGAACTGGTTGCCAAGCTGACCCACAACACCGGGCTGCCGCCGGTGCACTTCATCGGCCAGCTGCAAACCAACAAGGTGCGTCTGGTGGCACCGTTCGTGGCGGTGTACGAGACCGTCGATCGGGTCTCGCTGGCCAACGAGTTGGCCAAGCGCGTGCCCGGTGCGGCCGTCCTGGTGCAGGTGCGACCCGACGACCCGTCGTCGTCCGGCGGCCAGGGCAAGGCCGGCTGTCTGCTCGACCAGGCACCGGCGCTGATCGACCACTGCCGCGGCCGCGGTTTGCAACCGCTGGGACTGATGACCGTCGGGCCCACCGACGGCGGTCCGGCAGCCGCCCGCACAGGTTTTCGGGCCGTGCGAGCCATGGTCGACCAGCTGGGGCTGTCGGTGTGCTCGATGGGCATGACCGACGACCTCGAGGTGGCTGTCGGCGAGGGTTCCACTCAGGTCCGAGTGGGCAGCGCCCTGTTCGGCCCGCGGGTGTCTGCATGAGGGTTGCGCTGTTCGTCTCGTCCACCGCACCGACAACGACTTGGGCTAGCCTGCGATCCCCAGGAGGAGCGTGAATGTCAATCTGGAAGAGGGCCATGGACTATCTCGGACTCGGGCCCGATGATGCGTACGACGATTACGACATGGCTCCCGAACCCGAGCCCAGGCCGTCGCGCGCCCGTCAGCCCCGATACGAAGAGCCGGTGAACCGCGGCGGTCGCTCGCAGAACGAGTACGACCCTGACACCACGGTGCGTACCGTGCCGGCCCGGCCCAGCTTCCCCACCCGCGACGCCGAACCTCCGGTCCGACGACCGATGCCTGCCAACGACGACTCCAGCGTGCATCCGCGCTCCAGCAATCCCTCCCGTTCACCCGCCCCGACGCGAGGAGGCTCGTCGATGAGCTCCGATCCATATACGGTCCGGCCACGTCGGTTCGACTCGGCGCAAGAGATCGCGGACAAGTTCAAAGAGGGCCAGCCGGTCATCATGAACCTCGAGGCCACCGAGCGCGATGTCTCACGGCGGTTGATCGATTTCGCTAGCGGCTTGTGCTACGGGCTGAACGGCAGCATGGAAAAAGTTGCATCCGGCGTGTATCTGTTGAAGCCTGCCGGTGCCCGGTCGGGCAACTACTCCGACGACAATCTCGACTGACTGCTGGCAGTGTCGAACGTGCGGCGCGCAATGCAGTGCGTGCACTTCACCACTCAGCGTCAAGACTCCGCCTAACATGTCGCCATGGAACTGAGCCCGCAAGCGGTGGCCGCGGCCACGTTCAAGACCGTGAAGCGGGGCTACGACCCCGACGAGGTCCGTGCGTATCTGGTCGAGGTGTCGGCCAGCCTCGAGTCGTCGCACCAACAGGCCACGGCCATGGAGGCTCGCGCTCGCGCCGCCATCGCCAAGTTGCAGGATGCCACGCAGCAGGGCGGTGTCGCGCCCATGGTGCATGTGCCCGAAGAGGCCGACACCATCAGCCGCACGCTGCTGCTGGCCCAACGCACTGCCGACACCGCCATCGCCGAAGCCCGTGCCGAAGCCGCGGCCATGTCGGCCAAGTCGGAAGCCGAAGCAGCGGCAGTCACCGCCCGGGCCGAGGCCGAAGCATTGTCGATCACATCGGCGGCGCGGGCCGAAGCCGCATCGGTCATCGAGCAGGCCAGCTCCACCGCAGCACAAGTGGTCGATGCTGCTCGGGCCGAGGCCAGGCGCACGAAGGACGACGAGCAACTACGCGCCGAGCGCGAGGTGCACGCACTGTTCGCACGGCGCGAGGCACTGGTGTCCGACGTCGATGCGCTCGAGCAGTTCGTCTCGGCCGAACGAGAGCGCTTGCGCGCTGTGTCGTCCACCATGTTGCAACTTGCCGACGCAACCCCTGGCGGCCTGGCCGCTGCGGCACGGCCGGTGTTGGCGACGGGCAGCGCGCTGCCGGCGCCCACTCACGATGACACTCCGGTGTCCATGTCGCGATTCACAGCCGAGTCCATGCCGCCGCCGGTGCCCGAACCCCTCATCACCGGCCAGATCCCCATCGTGGGGGCACAGCCGCTGGTGTCGCCGATGCCGTCGTCGAACGAAGAGGCCCGGTCCATGTGGCACGAGGCCGAACTGGCCGACGACGCGGCTGTAGCGGCCGATGACACGCTGCCTATCGACAACGCTCCGGGCACCAACTCGTTCGACGACGAGTCCACACCCGCCGATGGTCTGCGAATTGGCGGCGACGAGCTCCGCTGACGAGCACTATCCTTTTGGCAACGGCGATGACGAGGCCATCACCTCCGAGCCTTCGGAAGAACAGCGTTCGGCCCCACGCAGCACCGGTTCCGGGTCGGCAGCTCAGTAGAACCGAGCGGATCCAGCCCGTCATCGCTGGCGGAATCGAGTGGTTCGTGGCTGCGGCCGCGGGCAAGCAGGGTGGTATCGCGGGCATTGCTCGTCCCTGGCCAGTGCCCATAGTTGCCCCAGCCAGCACAGAGCCCGGAGTGCCCGCATGAGCTATCCCACCGTCGATTCACAGCCGAGCTTCCCCCGCCTGGAACGCGAAGTCATGGCCTTCTGGGAGGCCGACAAGACGTTCGAGGCGTCGATCGCGGCGCGGGCCGATGCCGACGAGTACGTGTTCTACGACGGTCCTCCGTTCGCCAACGGACTGCCGCACTACGGGCACCTGCTGACCGGTTTCGTGAAGGACGCGGTGCCGCGCTACCGCACCATGCGTGGCCAGAAGGTAGACCGTCGTTTCGGTTGGGACTGCCATGGTCTGCCGGCCGAAGTGGTGGTCGAGAAGGAACTTGGCATCAGCGGCCATCCCGCGATCGCCAAGTACGGCATCGACAAGTTCAACGACGCGTGCCGCACCAGCGTGCTGCGGTTCACCGACGACTGGCATCGGTATGTCACCCGGCAGGCGCGTTGGGTCGACTTCGAAAATGACTACAAGACCCTCGACCTCTCGTACATGGAGAGTGTCATGTGGGCTTTCAAGACTTTGTGGGACAAGGGTTTGATCTACGAGGGGTTTCGGGTGCTGGCGTATTGCTGGCGTTGCGAGACGCCGCTCAGCAACACCGAGACGCGCATGGACGACGTGTATCGCGACCGTCAGGACCCCGCGCTGACGGTGCAGTTCCAACTCGATTCCGGCGAACGGATCTTGGCCTGGACCACCACACCGTGGACCCTGCCCAGCAACCTGGCGTTGGCTGTGGGCCCCGACATCGACTACGCCGTCATGCAGCAGGACGGCGTGCGGTACATCCTGGCCGAATCGCGGCTGGCGGCATACGAGCGCGAGCTGGCAGGCGCCACGCAGGTGGGAACGCTGACGGGCGCCGAACTGGTCGGCCGACGGTATGCGCCGATGTTCCCGTTCTTCGCCGATACCCCGAACGCGTTCCACGTACTGGCCGCCGACTACGTCAGCACCGACGACGGCACCGGCGTCGTGCACATGGCACCCGGTTTCGGTGAGGAAGACCAGAACGTGTGCAACGCCGTGGGCATCCCCACCATCTGCCCCATGGACGAACACGGCCGCTACACATCCGAGGTCAGCACCTGGGCGGGCATGCACGTGTTCGATGCCAACGCCGAGGTCATCAAGGATCTGAAGGCGCGGGGCCTGGTCGTGCGCCACGACAGCTATCAGCACAGCTATCCGCACTGCTGGCGGTGCGCCGAGCCGTTGGTGTACCGCGCGATCAGTTCGTGGTTCGTGCAGGTCACCGCGTTCCGCGATCGCATGGTGGAGCTGAACCAGCAGATCACCTGGGTACCCGAGCACGTCAAAGACGGCAGCTTCGGCAAGTGGCTGGCCAACGCCCGCGACTGGAGCATCAGCCGCAACCGGTTCTGGGGCTCGCCGATCCCGGTGTGGAAGAGCGACGATCCGGCCTACCCGCGCATGGACGCGTACGGGTCGATCGCCGACCTCGAACGCGATTTCGGCGTGACCGTCACCGACCTGCATCGTCCGCAGGTCGATGATCTGGTGCGTCCAAATCCCGACGACCCAACGGGCCAGTCGATGATGCGCCGTGTGCCAGAGGTGCTCGACTGCTGGTTCGAGTCGGGCAGCATGCCGTTTGCCCAGGTGCACTACCCGTTCGAGAACCGCGAGTGGTTCGACCAGCACTATCCAGGCGACTTCATCGTCGAGTACATCGGGCAGACGCGCGGTTGGTTCTACACGTTGCACGTGTTGGCCACGGCCCTGTTCGATCGACCGTCGTTCAAGACGTGTGTCAGCCACGGCATCGTCCTGGGCGACGACGGGCTGAAGATGTCGAAGAGCCTGCAGAACTATCCCGACCCGATGACGGTGTTCGACACGCACGGCAGCGACGCCATGCGCTGGTACCTGCTCAGCTCGTCGATCTTGCGCGGCACTGACCTGGCCGTGACCGAAGACGGCATCCGCGACACGGTTCGCCACGTGCTGTTGCCCATCTGGAACACGTGGTACTTCCTGGCGCTGTACGCCAACGCCGAGGGCACCAGCGGTTCGGTACGCACCACCGTGGACGACAACACCGATGTGCTCGACCGCTACATCATGGCCAAGACCCACGAACTGGTCGTCGACATGACCGCACAACTGGACGCGTACGACCTGTTTGCCGCATGCGGCAGCGTGCGCACGTTCCTGGACGCGCTGACCAACTGGTACGTGCGTCGCAGCCGCGACCGCTTCTGGGCGGGCGATCAAGCAGCGATCGACACGTTGCACACGGTGCTGAGCATCTTGTGTCGCGTTGCTGCACCGCTGCTGCCGCTGACCACCGAGGCGGTCTATCGCAACCTCACCGGCGAACGCAGCGTGCACCTGACCGATTGGCCCGATGCGTCCATGCTGCCCGCTGACCCCGAGTTGGTCGCCACCATGGACCTTGCCCGCGATGTGTGTTCGTCCACGCTGCGCGTTCGCAAGGCACACCAACGCCGTGTTCGTCTGCCGTTGGCGTCGCTGACCGTGGCGGTTCCGGGGGCCGATCGGCTGGCCGGGTTCAGCGCACTCATCGCCGACGAGGTCAATGTGAAGCAGGTCGTCTTGACCGACGATGTCGCCTCGGTGGCACGCAACGAGTTGCAGGTCATCCCGGCAGCGCTGGGGCCGCGCCTCGGTGGCAACACACAGGCCGTCATCAAGGCCGTGAAGGCAGGCGACTGGCGCCAGGAAGGCGATGTCGTCACGGCGGGCGAGTACCAGCTGCAGCCGGGGGAGTACCAGCTGAAACTGGTGGTCGCCGGCGATGGAGCCAGCACATCGCTGTCGGGTGGCGCCGGCGTCGTGGTGCTGGACACCGAAGTGACTCCCGAGCTGCAGGCCGAAGGAGTCACCCGCGACCTGGTGCGCCTGGTGCAACAGGCGCGACGCGACGCAGGATTGCTGGTGTCGGACCGGATCGCCTTGGAACTGGGCGTGCCCGAGTCGGTACGCCGTCAGGTGGTGGCGAACCAACAGATGCTGGCGACCGAGACGCTGGCCACGTCGGTCTCGTTCAACAGCGTGGTCGATGATGGGGACAGCGCCGGTGAGGGCGCCGGTGCCGGGGCAGTGGAACTGGACGGCGAGCCCGCATTCATCAGCGTCCGGCGGGCCTGACGGCCGCGGCGCGACCACGATCGGGGGTCCGAGCCGATAGCATCCGGCGCTCAGTTCGGTCGACGGAGGTTCACCCGATCATGGCCACCGCCAAGAAGGCTCCAGCTCAGAAGCAGACCGCCCGCCCGGCGGCATCGGCCAAGTCGCCTGCGGCCAAGAAGTCCGCGGCGGCCCCGGCCAAGAGCTCCACTAAACCAGCGAAACCGAAGGCCGCACCCGCCACATCGTCGAAGTCGGCTCCGGTCAAGCCAGCCGCGTCCAAGCCAGCCCTGTCCAAGCCAGCGCCTGCAATGGCATCCCCAAAGCCTGCCGCAATCAAGGCTGCACCGCCCAAGGCGCCAGCAAGATCAGCGCCCGCACCGGCGACCAAGGCCGCAGCGCCCGCCACACAGACTGCAACGGCCCCCCCGGTCGCCAAGAAAGTCCCCAGCCCGGCCCCCGCGGCGCCACGGCTGCCGGCATCAGTGAAGGGCGAGAAAGACGGAGTGAAATTCACCAAGGACTTCGATGCGAAGTTCCTGCTGGCGCAGCGAACGCTGTTGCTGGAAGAACGAGTAGCACTCAGCGGTCAGGCCACTCGTCTCGAGGACGAGGCCAACGCCCTCATCGAGGAACAGGAAATGGGCGACGTGCAGTTCGACGACGAGGGCGGCGAGGGCGACACCATGGTGGTCGAGCGCGAGCGCGATCTGGCCTTGTCGGCACAGGCTCGGCAGACCATCGCCGACATCGATGCGGCACTCGAACGGCTGACGCAAGGCACGTACGGCTACTCGCTCGAGTCGGGGCGACCCATCAGTCGCGAACGACTCGAGGCCATTCCGTGGGCCACCGTGCTGGTCGAGGAGAAGGTCGGCGGCATCGGCCGCCGCTGACCTGCGCTGCATGGACGACACATCATCAGCGGCAGAGGTCTCTGACCCCGGTCGGCGATGGTGGCGTCGGCCCTCGTCGTGGCGTCATCGCATCGCCTCGATCAGCCTGCTGGTCGCCACCATCGTGGTGGGCCTCGATCAGGCCAGCAAGCACTGGGCCGTCAACGCTCTCAATGACGGGCGCGAACGGCACGTGGTGTGGACGCTGCAGTGGAACCTGGCGTACAACACGGGCATGGCGTTCTCACGCGGGCGCGGGCTCGGCCCCGTCATCGCGCTGCTGGCGTTGCTGGTGGTCATCGTGCTGGTGGTGTCGACCGCGCAGGTCGAGAGTCGCCTGGCGCGCGTTGCCGCCGGGCTGTTGATCGGCGGTGCGTTGGGCAATCTGGGCGACAGGGTTTTTCGTGGCAGCGGATGGTTGCACGGCGCAGTGGTCGACTTCATCGACTTCCAGTGGTGGCCGATCTTCAACGTGGCCGACATGGGTGTCTCGATCGGCGCCGTGCTGTTCGCGATCAGCTCGCTGAAGGTGTCGAAACCAGCAACGGCGTCGCCCGCCGAGCCGACAGTCCAGGCCTCACCGTGATCATCGAAGAGACGATTCCGGCCGCGTTGGCGGGCGAGCGTCTGGACCGAGTGGTTGCCATCGTCACCGGGGCCAGTCGTGCCGATGCTGCTGCGCTGATCGCCCGAGGCGGGGCCACGGTCGACGGCACGGTGATCGCCACCGGCAAGATCCGGCTGGAACAGGGACAGGTGGTCGTGGTCGACCCCGACCTCCTTCCACAGCCAGCCGTTCCGCAGCCCGATCCGAACGTCGAGTTCACCGTCGTTCACGTCGATGACGACGTCATCGTGGTGGACAAGCCTGCGGGCCTGGTCGTGCACCCCGGTGCCGGCAACCCCGATGGCACGTTGGTCAACGGCCTGCTGGCCAGGTTTCCCGATCTGGCCCAGGTGGGGCAGCCCGGCCGGCCCGGCATCGTCCATCGTCTCGACGTCGGCACCTCGGGTCTGTTGGTCGTCGCCCGAACCGAACTGGCCTACGACCTGCTGGTCTCGTCGCTGTCGGCCCGAGACGTGGGGCGCACCTATCGCACGTTGGTGTGGGGGCATCCGGTGAACACCCACGGCGTCATCGATGCACCCATCGGGCGGGACCATCGCGACCCCATGCGCATGGCAGTGGTGGTCGACGGCAAGCCGGCGCGCACCCATTACCGCACGCTGTTCATGTACCGAGATGTCGTCGAGGTCGCCGAGTTGGAATGCCGGCTCGAAACCGGTCGCACCCACCAGATCAGGGTGCACCTGGCCGCCATCGGTCATCCGGTGGTGGGCGACGGCACGTACGGCGGCAACAGGCCGGGCCTGGAGCCGCCTCGGCCCATGCTGCACGCAGCCATGCTGACGTTCAAACATCCGGCCACAGGCGTCGAGATGAGCTTCGAATCACCCATGCCCGTCGACCTGAGCACCATCATCCAGTCGCTGGGCACACCGCTGCAGACCGACGACTAGGCGGACCAGGTCGCCTGCGGGTCGACCCCACCTCTGGCGCGTCGAAGTCGAGGGGCTGGCCGTCTCGACACGCCGACGCTCCACCAACCACCCTGACCGGGTCAGGAGCCGGGCAGGTCAGAGGGTGCTGGCGGCGATCTGGGTGGCCACTGTGCTGCGGTCGGGCCAGGGTGCCTGACCCTGGGCCACCTCGGCGACTTGAGCCAGGGTGAAGCCGTCCAGCAGGTGGCGCATGTGCTCGCCGGCCAACTTCCAAATGGCGTACAGCACGCACTGACCTTCGTGGTCGCACGACCCGTCCTGGTGCGGGTCGCCGAAGTCGCCGAGCGAGATCGGGCCGTCAACCGCAGCCAACACCTCGCTGAGGCGGATCTGGTCGGGTGGGCGGGCCAGCACATAACCGCCACCGACACCACGCTTCGAGCGCACCAGACCGGCGCCTTTCAGCGCCAGCAGGATCTGCTCGAGATAGGGCTGTGGTATGGCAGTGCGTTCGGCGATGTCGCGAACGCTGGTGGGGCCCGGACTGACCGAGTGCAAGGTGAGTGACAGCAACGCACGACAGGCATAGTCGCCTTTGCTCGACACTCGCATGAGCCCATGGTACGTGGAAAACGCTGCGCATCACCCGTCTTCCCGATCTGGCAGCCCGGGTTGCATTCCATCTGCTGGCTGGCAGAACGGACGGCTGGCTGGCAGGACGGGCGGTCGAGGTGGTGGACTGGGGTCATCGTCGCCCCCACCCCTGTCATCCCTCGTTACCACGGCCCCAACGTGCGCGGCCTGATTCCGGCGTTCCTGGGGCCTGCGGGCAGCCCGAAACCCGACTGGATCCCGACGATCGCGGCCCAGGCGAAGCAGGTGGTGCTGTTGGTGGTCGACGGGTTGGGCTGGCAGCAACTGGAGTCACGGCGTCAGCTGGCACCCACGTTGGCGGCCATGGCCGGCGGCCCGATCACTACGGTGGCACCCACCACCACGGCCACCGCGTTGACATCGATCACCACCGGGCTGACGCCTGGTGAGCACGGGCTGATCGGCTATCGCATGGATGTCGGTGGCGATGTGTTGAACGTGTTGCGCTGGCACACCGACCACGGTGGCGACGCACGCCGGGCACACGAGCCCAGACGCATGCAGCCCTTCGAGCCGTTCATGGGTGACGCGGTCCCGGTGGTCAGCAAGGCCGAGCTCGAGTCCAGCGCGTTCACCGCCGCGCACCTGCGCGGTTCGGTGCCACGAGGTTGGCGGGTGGCATCCAGCCTGCCGGTCATCGTCGGCGAGCTGGTGCGCGGGGGCGCACCGTTCGTGTACGCCTACTACGACGGCATCGACAAGGTGGCCCACGAGCGGGGCTTCGGTCCCTACTACGACGCAGAGCTGGCGACGGTCGATCGACTGGTGGCGTCGGTCATCGAGGCGTTGCCCACGGGCGCGGCGCTGGTGGTCACCGCCGACCACGGGCAGGTGCAGGTCGGCCAGAACACGCTGCCGCCTGCAGCCGCGCTCCAGCGATTCGTGCATCATTCGTCGGGCGAAGGTCGCTTCCGGTGGCTGCACGCCCGGCCGGGCGCTGCAGCCGACCTTGCTGCCGCGGCAACCGAAGCACACAGCGACATCGCCTGGGTCGTGACCCGTCAGCAGATGCTGGACGAGCAGTGGTTCGGCCCGGTCGTCAGCCCTCCGGTGCAGGCAAGGCTGGGCGATGTTGCGCTGGTCGCCCACGCCGACGTCAGCTTCGACGATCCATCCGACTCGGGTCCGTACCCGCTGGTCTGCCGGCACGGCTCGCTGACGGCGGCCGAGGTGTATGTTCCACTGATTGCCGCCCAGGCGTGAGTGATGGCCCGATCCACATCCCCGAAAGAGCACCATGACCCTGATGCCCGAACCGAACAAACAGCCCACGGGCGAGCACATCGAACCGATCGAACACGGCGAACCGATCGAACACGGCGAGCTGGTCGACGCGATGGGCGTGGTCGACCAGAGCGTCGAAACGGTGTCTGCACCTGCGAAGGTGATGCGCATCGGCTCGATGGTGAAGCAGCTGCTTGAAGAAGTGCGCTCGGCGCCGCTGGACGATGCCAGTCGTGAACGGCTGGCCGAGATCTACGAACGGTCCATCGTCGAGCTCAGCGAGGCGTTGTCGCCCGATCTGCAGGACGAGTTGCGCAATCTGGCGCTGCCGTTTCGCGATGGCGTGGTGCCGTCTGACTCCGAGCTCCGGGTGGCACAGGCTCAGCTGGTCGGCTGGCTCGAAGGGCTGTTCCACGGCATCCAGGCCACGTTGTTCGCGCAGCAGCTGGCTGCCCGCCAGCAACTCGAGCAGATGCGTCAGCTGCCCGCGGGAGTATCGAACCCTGGCGTCGATGGTGCGCCGGGCGAGCGTCCCGGCACCTATCTCTGAACTCGACTCTCTGAACTCGACGCTGCAACACTTCGGCTCGACGCGGCGGTCGACGTGACCCGCGACCAGGCTCGTTGTGGCGGCCCACCGAGAGCGACTAGGTTCGTCCGAACCACATCGATGTAAGTAGACGGGAAGGGAGGACATCAGTTGGGCGACTCGTTCACCCATCTCCATGTCCACACCGAGTTCTCGATGCTCGACGGGGCGGCACGGCTGGACGAGCTGGTGGCCAAAGCGGTGGCCGACGGCCAGCCGGCGATCGGCATCACCGATCACGGCAACATGTACGGCGTCCTCGAGTTCTACAAAGAGTGTCGTGCGCAGGGTGTCAAACCGGTCATCGGCACCGAGGCCTACATGGCCTACGAGACCCGCACCGAACGCCCGGTCAGGCGGGGTCGCCAAGACGATTCCGGTGGCGACACCGAGGGTGGCAAGAAGCTGTACTACCATCTCACGCTGCTGGCCGAGACCGATCAGGGGTATCGCAACCTCATCCAGCTGGCCAGCTTGGCGTTCCTCGAGGGGTACTACTACAAGCCCAAGATCGACTGGGAGCTGCTGGAGAAGTACCACCACGGCCTCATCGCCACCACCGGCTGCCTGGGTGGCCACGTGCTGCAGTCGTTGCTGCAGGGCGACGAGAAGGGCGCCATCGCCAAAGCCGGTCGGCTGCAAGAGATCTTCGGCAAGGACAACCTGTTCGTCGAGCTGCAAGACCATGGGCTGCAGGCGCAGCGCGAGACCAACCCCAAGCTCATCCAGATCGCCCGCAAGATCGGCGCGCCGCTCATTGCCACCAACGACTCGCACTACACCCACCGCGAAGACCACGAGGCGCACGATGCCCTGCTGTGCGTGCAGACCAGCGCGCTGCTCAGCGACCCCAAACGTTTCAAGTTCGAGGGCACCGAGCACTACCTGAAGAGTGCTGCCGAGATGCGGTACCTGTTCCGCGACTTCCCCGAGGCGTGCGACAACACCCTGTGGGTGGCCGAGCGCGCCGATGTCACCATCGAGTTCGGCAAGCCGCAGCTGCCCAACTTCCCGTTGCCAGCAGGCTTCGCCGACGACGCGGCCTACTTGGACGATCTCACGTGGAAGGGCGCGACCGAGCGGTGGGGCAGCGAGCTGCCCGCCGATGTCATCGAGCGGCTGGCCTACGAGCTGCAGACCATCAAGAACATGGGGTTCGCCAGTTACTTCCTCATCGTCTGGGATCTCATCAAGCATGCCAAGGACGGCGGCATCAGGGTGGGTCCGGGCCGGGGGTCTGCTGCCGGTTGTGCGGTGGCCTACTGCCTGCGCATCACCGACCTCGATCCCATCAAGTACGACTTGCTGTTCGAACGCTTCCTGAACCCCAGCCGCATCAGCATGCCCGACATCGACATGGACTTCGACTCTCGGTACCGAGACGAGATGATCCGCTATGCGGCCGAGAAGTACGGCCGCGATCACGTCGCCCAGATCATCACCTTCGGCACCATCAAGGCGCGCAACGCGGTGCGCGACGCAGCCCGTGTGTTGGGTTTCCCCTATGGCCTCGGCGACAAGGTGGCCAAGGCCATGCCGCCTCTGGTCATGGGTCGCGACACCCCGTTGAAGTACTGCTTCGAGCAGAACCCCAAGTACACCGATGGCTACAAAGCCGCCTCAGAGCTGCGCGCCATGTACGACACCGATCCCGACATCAAACGTGTGGTCGACGTGGCCAAGGGCCTCGAGGGCCTGAAGCGCAGCGATGGCATTCACGCAGCTGCGGTGGTCATCACCAAGGAACCACTCACCACGTACTTGCCCATCCAACGCAAACCCGAGGCCGGCCTGGCCCCCGAAGATTCGCCTATCGTCACCCAGTTTGAGATGCACGGTGTCGAAGACCTGGGCCTGCTGAAGATGGACTTCCTGGGTCTGCGCAACCTCGACGTCATCACCGACACCGTCAACATGGTGCGCGCCACGAAAGACCCGTCGTTCGACATCGATTCGGTGCTGCTGAACGATGCGGGCGTGTTCGCGCTGATGGCTCGCGGCGACACCATGGGTGTGTTCCAGCTGGAATCGCCACCCATGCGTGCGCTGCTGCGCTCGCTGGCACCGACCAGCTTCGAAGACGTCTCGGCCGTGCTGGCGCTGTATCGGCCGGGGCCCATGAGCGTCAACATGCACTACGACTACGCCGATCGAAAGAACGGGCGTCAGGCCGTCGAGTACTTCCACCCCGACGCCAAAGAGGTGCTGGGCGACACCTACGGGCTGATGATCTACCAAGAGAGCGTCATGCGCGTGGCCCAGAAGTTCGCCGGGTACTCGCTGGCCGAGGCCGACAACCTGCGCAAGGCCATGGGCAAGAAGTCGCACGAAGTGATGGCCAAAGAGCGCAACAGCTTCGAAGACGGATGTGTCACCACGGGCTACGACCGCGACATGGGCGAGAAGCTGTTCGATGTCATCGCCAAGTTCGCCGACTACGCGTTCAACAAGAGCCACACGTTCGGTTACGGCCTGGTCACCTACCAGACGGCGTACCTGAAGGTGCACTACCCGGTCGAGTACCTGGCCTGTCTGCTGACCAGCGTGAAGGGCAACCTGGATCGCGCCGCCATCTACCTGTCCGACGCCAGGGCGATGAGCGTGAAGGTGCTGACGCCCGATGTGAACCGTTCGGTGCTCGACTTCGCCGCGCTGGCGCCGCACGAGGTGCCGCCCGACTGCCAGTTGCCGCTGGGCAGTCCCGGCGCGATCACCTTCGGTCTGTCGGCCATTCGCAACGTCGGCGAGGGGCTGGTGCTGCAGCTGGTGGCCGAACGCGATGCCAATGGCCCCTACGACAGCTTTCACGAGTTCGTCGAACGCGTGCCCGAGCCGGTGCTGAACAAGCGAACCGTCGAGTCGCTCATCAAGGGCGGGGCCTTCGACGTGTTCGGGGTGCCGCGCAAAGGTCTGCTGATGGTGTTCGAACAGATCATCGATACCACGCTGGTCCGGCGACGCGAACGCGATCAGGGTGTCATGAGCCTGTTCGGCGATCTGGGGGCCGGCGACGAGACCGGCGGGGGCTTCACCGAGCGCATCGACATCCCCGACATCGAATTCGACAAGAGCGACCGCCTGAAGTTCGAAAAGGAGATGCTCGGCCTGTACGTCAGCGACCATCCGTTGCTGGGCGTCGAGGCGGCGTTGCGACGCAAGGTCGACTGCTCGGTGGCCGAGGCGCTGGAGCGAGAAGACGGGGCGATGATCGTGCTGGGCGGGGTCATCACCGGCCTCAGCCGAAAATTCACCAAGAAAGGTGATCAGATGGCGGTGTTCACCTTGGAGGACCTGGACAGCACCATCGAGGTCACCGTGTTTCCGCGAGTGCTCATGGAGCAAGGGCACAAGCTGCTCGACGATGTCATCGTCACGGTGAAGGGCCGCATCGACCGCAAAGACGAGTCGCGGCTGGGCTTCATGGCACAGGACGTCACCATCCTGGACGGCCTCGATACGTCCTCTACGCTGCCATTGCACCTCCGCGTGCCCGCAGTGGCGCTCAGCGAGTTGAAGATCCACCAGCTGCGCCGCATCTTGCGTGATCACCCCGGCGATTCCATGGTGTTCCTGCACATCGGCCAGGGCAAGATCCTGCGCCTGGCCGACGAGTTCTGCGTCGATCTCGACCGTGTGGTGCCCGAGCTCAGAGTGGCTTTGGGGCACGACGCGGTCATGCTCTGAGACGCCGGCTGTGGAGTTCGCTCGGTTCAGTGGCAGAATAGATCACTCAGGTCAGCTCGCCCCGGCCGTCGGGGTGCCTTCACTCGACAGGAGCATGGGGCAATGGCACTCCAGGTGGAAACCAGGGACTGCAATGCGCTCACCGACGCCGATCTCGATGAAATGGCGTCGATGGGAGGTGCATTCGACATCGGTGTGTTGTCGAAGGCCAAAGAGGATTGGGTGCTGTGCACCACCTCGCGGCTCGACGACAAGCTGCACGGGTGCATGTTCGCGACGCTCGAGCGCATCGGCGGCACGCCGTGTGTGCTGCTCGGCCTCATCAGCGTTCGGCGTTCGTCCAAGCGCGACCAAGTGCTGAAGGGCCTCATGAACGAGGCGTTCCATCGGGCGCTCATGGCCTTTCCCGACGAGGATGTGGTCGTCGGCTCTCGCTTCGTGAAGCCTGATGCGCTCGAGGCGTTCAAGCAGCTCGACGAGATGATCCCGCGACCCAAGCATCGAGCAGTCGGTGAAGAACGGGCCTGGGGCCGCCGTCTGGCCCGCCGGTTCGGCGTCGACGGCAGCTACGACGAGCAGTCGTTCGTGGTCAAGACCAACGGTCAGAGCGGCTTCATCGACCACGAGACGCTGAAGGTCGACAAGATCACTCCCGATGTCGCTGCCCTGTTCGCCGGGGTCAATGTCGGCAAGGGTGGATCTCTGGTGGTGCACGGCTGGACCATGGCCGAAGACCTCGTCAAGCTGGGCGCCCGGCAGCACACGTGAGCGAGTTCGGTGCCGTCGTCAGACGTCGCCGCATGTGCCGGTCCTTCCGGCCCGATCCTGTCGATCCCCAGCTCATCGACCGCCTGGTCGATCTGGCTGCGCGTTCGCCCAGCGCCGGCAAGACGCAAGGCTGGCATCTGGTCGTGCTCGAAGGCGACCGCACCGATTGGTTCTGGCGGCATGCCTTCCCGGCCGAGCGGCGCGACGGCTTTCGCTGGCCCGGCTTGTTCCAGGCGCCGGTCATCGCGCTGCCGTTCGCCGATGCCGACGCCTACGTCGAGCGATACGCCGAACCCGACAAGGCATCGACCGGCCTGGGTCGTGGGCTCGATTCGTGGCCAACGCCCTACTGGACCGTCGATGCTTCGATGGCGGTGATGACGCTGCTGCTGGCCGCCGAGGACGCAGGCCTGGGCGCGCTGCTGTTCGCAGTGTTCAACGGCGAGCAACAAGTGCGGGCCGAGCTGGGGGTGCCCGACAGGTTGCAGTTGCTGGGGGCGGTTGCGCTGGGCTGGCCGGCAGCCAGCACCCAGGAATCAGGCCGCGAACAGCAGCCAGGCGTCAGTGCCGGTCGAGCTCGCCGACCAGCCGCCGACATCGTGCATCGCAACGGATGGTCGGTTGCTCAGCCCTCCGCGCCGGGGCAGGTCGACGAGAAGTAGGCGCTGATCGCATCGCCCGCAGCAGTGACTTCATCGGTGCCGATTGCGTTCATCCGCTCTTGCGCGGCCGGATCGGCCATCGCCGCAGCGAAGTCGCCGCCGAAGTCGTCGATCACTGCTGCCAACTCGGCGTAGGCCGCCGACAGGGTCTCGACGTCGTCCTGCAGATCGCTGGGCACGACATCTTGCAGCGAACCGATGGCACTTTGCAGCCCTTGCATGTCTTGGCCGGTCGATGCACTGCTCAGTGCAACGATGAACTTCTGATACACCGCGGCGCACTCCTCGCTGATGTCGGCGCCGACAGGAAGGGTGATGTCGTCCAGGTTGATGGCCGCGGTGTCGGCGGTTGCACCTGCGTCGGCAGCCTGGGCCACCGAACTGGCTGACGACGAGTCGTTGTCGCTGCCGCCACATGCGGCCAGCAGGCCGGCCGGCGCGACCAGCGCCAGCAGACCGACCGCCAGGCGGAGTGAAGGACGTCGAGTCATGTGATGTGCTCCTGTTCGGTTGGACGCAGCTCGTCGAGTTGCGATCGCAGCAGAGTGGTATCGGCAGCGGGTTGCTGACACGTGAATGATTCGCAGACGTAGGCGTTGCCGTCGGCGCGATGTTCCCACAACGGCGAGTCGAATGGTTGTCCCCATGCCAGCACCACCGACGGTCGCCACCGTTCGCGGACCACTGCCACCAGATCGGGGCGGTCGCCCACCACAGCGACCTCGGTGATGCCGTTGACCTGCAGGTCCAGTGCGGCGAGGGCGTTCGAGAAGGCCGACGGCGCCTTGGGGATCATGGTGGCCAACAGGCGCAGGATCTGCTCGGCGTGATTCGAGTAACGCTGTTCTCCGGTCAGCGCCGCCAATCGCAGCAGAGCCAGCGCCGCGGTGGAATTTGCCGAGGGCGTGGCGTTGTCCATCAGGTCTTTCTGTCGCACGACCAGCGTTTCGGCATCGTCGGCGGTGGTGAACAGCCCTCCGTTGGTGGCATCCCAGAAGTGGTCGAGCATGGTGTCGGCGGTCGTCTTGGCGTGGTCGATCCACCGACCCTGGCCCGACGCCTCGGCAAGCCGAGTGAACGCGTCGACGAGCGCCGCATGATCGGCCGCCAATGCGTGGTGGCGGGCATGCGGCGAGCCGTCGGCGTGCCACGACCGGAGCCAGCGGCCGTTCTGCGCACGCAGCTCTCGCACGAGGAACTCGCCGTTGGCGATGGCGGCCTGCATCCAGTCGCTGCGGTCGAACGCGGCCGCGGCTTCTGCCAGCGAGGCCAGCATCAGTGCGTTCCACTCGGTCAGCACCTTGTCGTCCAGGCCGGGGCGCAGCCGTGTGTCTCGATGGGCCAGCAACGCGAGACGAGCGCGCTCGATGTCGGGCGGGCGTACCAGGTCCTTGCGGTGGAACAGGCGCGCAGGGATGAACCGCCCCTCGAAGTTGCCGCCCTCGTTCGCTGGGTGGGTGAACTCGTACCAGTCAAGCGTCGCATTGGCGTCGGCGCCCAGCACGTCGCGCACCTCATCGACGGTCCATGTGTGGAACAGGCCCTCGTGGCCATGGCCCTGTTCGTCGGGCGAATCGGCGTCTTCGGCAGAGAAGAAGCCACCGTCGGGATGACGAAGGTAGCCGAGTACGTAGTCGATGGTTTCGGAGGCGACCTGCCGCCACACCGGCTCGTCCAGAGCCAGCGCAGCGTGCACGTAGACGCGACTGAGCAGCGCTTGGTCGTAGAGCATCTTCTCGAAGTGCGGTACCAGCCAGCGTTCATCGACCGAGTAGCGCGCAAAGCCGCCGCCGAGGTGGTCGTACATGCCACCCGATGCCATCGCGCCCAGCGAGGTGTCGACGATGGTGCGGGCATCGGCGTGCCCAAAACGCACGAGGGCGCGCAGCACCAGGTCGAGGCTGAAGGTGGACGGGAACTTGGGCGCACCGCCGAATCCGCCCCATTCGCTGTCGAAGGAACCGGCCAGCTGTTGCAGACCCGTGGCGATCAGCTCGGCGCCGGGAGCGGTGGATGCGGGCTGGACGGTGCTGGTTCTACCGATCGCCTCGACCAGGGCACCGATGTTCTGTTGGATGTCGGCGGGGCGATTTCGCCACACGTCGTCGATAGCCGTCATCAGTTGCACGAACTGGGGACGGGGGAAGTACGTGCCGCCGTAGAACGGTTCGCCGGCGGGCGTCATGAACACCGTCATCGGCCAGCCACCGCGACCGGTCATCGCCTGTACGGCATCCATGTAGATCGAGTCGACATCGGGTCGTTCTTCGCGGTCGACCTTCACGTTGACGAACAGCCGGTTCATGATCTCGGCGACCTCGACGTCTTCAAAGCACTCGTGCGCCATCACATGGCACCAGTGGCAGGCGCTGTAGCCGACCGACAGCAGGATCGGCACGTTGCGCTCCTTGGCAGCAGCGAACGCCTCCGGTCCCCACGCATACCAATCCACCGGGTTGTGCTGGTGTTGGCGCAGGTAGGGGCTGGTCTCGTGAACGAGCCGGTTCGACGTCATCGGCTCACGGTACCGCTGACCTCTCCAACGCCAGCGCGCAGACACGGTCGGCACAGGTTCACGGATCGTGCAAGAAACGACGACGGAACGTGCGTTCCGAGTGCCGAATCATCAACATTCGGACAAGGTCTTAGGACGGTCCTCATCCTTTCGGGGGTTTCGTCCGATGACGAACGATCGACGCCAACCGATCGACTGCCCCGTTGCTGTCGACCCTCACGCCAGCCCGCCGTGCTGGGGTGCGTCGCGACGACCGGAACGGAAGGAGTGTTCACGACCATGGAACGACGCGCCGCTCTGACCGCCGCTTGTACATCCAGCGTGTGCCTGGCGGTGGGGACCGTCAGTTTTGCGGCCGTCGGCGGCGCATCGATCCTGGGATTCGGAGGGTCGGACGCACCGCGGGCCGCCAACGTTGATCCGCTGGTGATCAAGCGCTTCCAGACGATCGACGACATCGTGGTGGTGCTGACCACTGCCGACCCATCGTCGGTGGTCGGATCGATCGGGATGGCAGCGACAGACGTGACTCAGGGCGGAACGGACCTGCCGACGCAGTTGCAGCGACCAGGCAGCAGGCCCGGGTCCGCCGCCCCGGCATCGACCGGCGGAGCGGCAGCCAACGACGGCGAGGGGCAGGCAGACCAACCAGGAGCCACTCCAACTGTTCCGAGCGACGGCCCGGTCTCTGGTACCACGTCGCCCCAACCCACCGGCACCCCGCCGTCGGCCCCGTCGGCCGCCCAACCATCGCCGACCCCGACGAACACCCCCACCTCGGCCCCGGCAACGACTTCACCATCATCGGCCGTGCCGACCACCGCGACACCGCCGACGAACGCGCCAGTGGCGACAGCGCCGGCGACCACCGCAGCCCCGCCCACCACGGTTCGGCCCCCGGGGGTCCCTGCCGACTGGCCGGCGAACAAACCCATCCCACCGCTGCCGGCGAACTGCATCAAGCCTCAACTCGAGGACAACGGCGTCTGGAACTGTGAACACTGATGAGCCAACTCACCGAAGAGCAAGCACGCCGTCTCGAGAAGCTGAACTCGAGGCGACCAACGGCATCGAGACCCGCTTCGCCGGTCGCGACGTCATCTGGCGCGACGCGATCGCAGGCAGGGGTCGCCGCAGCGTGGGACCCACCGCAAGCGGGATCTGCAGTCGCGACGGCGATGCAACCCATCGTGGACTGGCACACGAACGTGAACGTCGCGCCGTCGGGGCGCCGGCACACGGCGCTTGCGGCAAAGTTCGTCACCACCGGCCTGGCCGCGTCGGGCTTCCTGGGCGCGGTGGGCTCGCTGGCGATGGACGGTGCCGCGGCGTCCGAAGCGGCGGCCGCGCTGCCCGGGCCGAATCAGTCGCCGCCGTCGACTGTCGTCGTGCTGGAGACGGTCCACAACGTGGTGTACGTCGACGAGTTCGGTAACCCAGTGGCACCACCCACCACTACAGTGCCCGACCCTGCCGCGCTGGGCACCCTTGCCGATGCTGGTGTCGTCGACCCACTCGTCACGCTTTTGCCGGGTACCCCCGTCCTTGCCCCCGCGCTACCGACCGCCGCGCCGGCGGCCG
>JANNFQ010000566.1:0-2991 GCA_031380045.1 Acidimicrobiaceae bacterium | reverse complement strand
GCGGGCATGACGAGCCTCATCGACGAGCAGCGGCTCACGCCTCGGGCGGCCGACGATCGCTACACGCGCATCCGGGCACTGGTCGACCGCATCGTCGCCTGGAAGTGAGCTGGTCCAGAGCCACGGCCGCCAGCGTTTGGGCCCGTCCACGCCTCGGCGCCGCCACACGCTCGACCGGATTGGACGCGATCAGCTCGTGGATCACGGCCTGCTCGAGCACCTGGTGCAGCGTCACCCGCACGTCGACGACCGTCCCTGACGCGAGCCCGGACTTCAACAGGTCCGACTGCCAACGGGCGATGCGCTCCGGCTTCAGCGATCGCGCCGGCAGCTGGCCGATCGTCTTGGTGATCCGCTCGACGCGTTGGCTGTATGTGCCCAACGTCGAGGCTCGCACGCGGTGCCGCGCCACCACGTCGAGCCACCAGGCCGCCAGCTCGGCCACCGTGGCGTCGCGGTGGAATGTGGACGACTGGATTTGCGACATCTCCTCCAGCTTCACGGCCCTGCGAGCGATCGCTTCCTCACGCGTCTTGCCACGAACGCGCTTGGGTCGTGCGCTGCCGGGAGCAACGTACGTCGCCCGCCACGAACCATCGGCGTCGAGGTACACCGAACCCTCGCCGTTCGACGCCTTGCCGTGCACCCGCGCGCTGCCGTTTCGGCCCACACTTCGCTTGCCGTTCGCCCTTCCGAGCCATGGTTCGAATGCCTCCAAGACCGGGAGCAACGCCGGGAGCAACGCACCCCAAAGCGGAAGCAACCGGGAGCAACATTGGGAGTGACACGGTACGACACCGGTGGACGTCAGCGCAATGAAAGACCTGGTCAGAGCACTGAAGTTTGAACGTCGGTGGACTTCGGTGAACGTCCACGAACACCCTTGGCGGAACGGGAGGGATTCGAACCCCCGGGCCTTGTGAGCCTTCCGCTTTCAAGGCGGATGCATTTGTCCGCTCTGCCACCGTTCCGGCCGACACGCTAGCGGTCGACCGCGTCTCAGCGCTCGGTCCTACTCCGCTGCTGCCAACTGGGCGAGGTCTCTCCGCGCGTAGCGGTTGTGCCAGAACTCTTCTTCGAAGACGGTGTACAGGCACTCTTGCAAGGGGTTCGTTCCGTTCTCGAGCACCTCGATCGGTTGTGCGAAGTCGGTCGTCGTCACCGACTCCAGGTAGTCGCGAAAGCGACCGGCGCGATCCGCGCGCACGGCGAGAGCCTCCGTGACGGACGGGGTCAGGGCATCGTCGAGATCGGGCCACGGGAACCCGACGGAGCCGGTGTTCGGCATCCCGATCGGGTGGAAACCTTGATCGAGGACCGGCGCCGTGAACCACTTGTCCATCGCGAAGACGAGATGACGCAGCGTCTGCACGAAGGTCCATTCGCCACTGACCGACTGGTGGAGCGCGTCCTCAGGCAGCGCCTGCGCCATCTCGATGGTCTTCGCCCACTCGGCCTCGAGCGTCGCCCACGCGGCGCGCATGTCCTTCGGGTTCGACGGACGCAGCATCGAACGCAACGGGTACCACGGGTCGCGCTCATTGACATACGCCGTCACATCGACGCCGTTGATGACAACCCTGTCGACCAGCGCGTCGATGTCGACATTGACCAGCCAGGCGTGGCTGATGGTCACGTCGGTCAGGTTCACGTCTCGAAAGCGGGCGCCGCTGAGATCGGCCCCCCAGAACACGGCTCCCGCAAGATCGCCCTCGAACTCCTCCGGCATGCCGTCTCCCATCGCTCGCTGCCTTCGACGTGCAGTTCCGCGCATGATGGTCGATCAGCGCGCTGGTGTCCATCTCGCTCGGCGGGCGCCAAAGGGCGGAACACTCATGAATCAAGCGCCTCCGGCTGCTCAGGTTGAGTCTCCGGTTCGGCGGTAAATCTCTTCGCAAGCGTTGCGTTGATCTGGTGTTGGCGAAGTAGGAAGGCTCGTTCGTCCAGGCGCTTGCGCCGCAGCCAGCCGGTGACCTCATCGTTGCACTTGCTGGCATTGCAGGCGCCACAGGCCGGAGCGATGTTGTTCAGCGTGTATCGCCCGCCGCGAGAAAGTGCCAGGACACAGTCGCGCTGCAATGGCCTGTCGACAGCGCCGCAGTACGCGCAGCCACCCCAGGCTTCCTGCAGCGCCACCCACTGCTCGCTGCTGAGATCGTGTTCGACACGATCCATCCGTCGCTGACGTCTGCGGGCGCCCCTGGCCTTGCGACTTCGACTCGCCGCCATCGCCAGAGCGTAGGCGTCGAGCGCCTCTGTCCATCGGACACTCAGCTCGAACGAGAGCAACCCAATGCCCGGCCAATCCCTACCCATTGCTCGCGTCCCACGCATGCGCACTGTCGGCACGGGTCGCACGTCGCAAGGTCGGCAATGCGGGCGTGCTGCTACTGCGTTGGTCGTTGGGGTTCTTCGAGGACTCATCCAGGCCTGGTTCAGGCGGCGCGGATGGTGGGTTGTCCGGGTGGTTCGCTGATCAGCACCCTGCCGTTGGTGAGGGTGAAGGTGGCCCGGCCGGTGTCGGCGTCGAGGTTGATGTGCCAGTCGTGTTTGTGGACGAGGTGGTGGTGTCGTTGGCAGAGCAGGAGCAGGTTGTCGAGCTTTGTTTCGCCGTGGCGTCGCCACCAGGTGATGTGATGGGCGTCGGTCCACGCTTTTTTGCGGTCGCAGCCAGGGAACCGGCAGCCGCGGTCGCGGATCGCGACGGCTTTCCACAACCTGGGTGGGACGCTGTGGTAGCTGCGTCCGTAGTCGAGGACTTTGCCGGCACTGGTCCGCAGCACGCGGTGCATCACGCAGTCGCAGAGGAATGCGTCGGTCGCCCAGGAGTCGAGGATCCGCCCGTTCGCAGTGACCGCACATCCGCCCAACCCAAGATGCTCAGACCCATCACCGCCACCGCCGCCGCCGTTGCTGTGGTGGCTGTGGCCGAAGTTGTTGAGTGGCTCACCGGCGCCGTGGTCCGTGGCGTGCTGCTCACCGGCACAGCCT
>JANNFQ010000563.1:0-3605 GCA_031380045.1 Acidimicrobiaceae bacterium | reverse complement strand
ACCAACCTGGAAGTGCAGGGAAAGCTGACCGCCACACAGGCCAAGACGGTGCTGGCCGAGATCGTCGCCGATGGTGGCGGTGACGCCGCAGCCATTGCTGCCGCCAAGGGCTTCGAGGCGATGGACTCGGGTTCACTCGAGACATTGGTCGATCAGGCGATCGCCGCCAACACGGAAGCGTGGAGCAAGTTCTGTGCCGGCGAGGGCAAGGCCATGGGCGCGCTGGTCGGGGCCGTCATGAAGCTCAGCCAGGGCAAGGCCGACGGCAAGCAAGTGACCGCGCTGTTGAACGCCAAGAAGCCCTGACGCCACACCGGCCGCCCCGACTCGTCGTGGCAGAGCGCCGGAGGAACATTGGACCGCGACTGTGTTGCCAGGTCATGTGAGACACTCGGGTGATGTCTGACGAGCGGGCACCCTCGAACGGACGCGGTGGCGCCCGCATCGTCGTGGCCGCCGGCTGTGCGCTGCTGGCCGCCTGCCTGGCCTCCATGGAGGTCAGCCGTGGAACAGCGTGACCTGGTCGTGATCCGAGGCGTCAGCCGTCGCTTTCGGACACCGTCCGGCGACGTGGTGCATGCGCTCCAGACCGTCGACATCGAGATCGCATCCTCATCGCTGACTGTCATCGCCGGGCCCAGCGGTTCGGGCAAGTCGACGTTGCGATCGTCGGTCGGCCGCGATTGGTGTTGGCCGACGAGCCGACCAGTCACCAGGACGCCCATCACGTCGCGGCCGTAGTGGCAGCGCTGCAGGCCGCGGCCAGTGCGGGCAGTGCTGTGTTGGTGGCGACTCACGACGATTCGATCATCGCCGCCGCCACCCGAGTGATCGAGCTGACAGCTGGCAGCCGGCAGCCGTTCGGTCAGGCCGGTACCGAGGCGCCGAAGAACTGACGAAGTGCGCTGGCCATCTGGGCACGGGCATCGTCCCCGGACAGGATCATGTCGACGGCCGTCAGTGATGTATGGATGTGCCCTCGTGCGGCGAGGTGCTGAACCGTGACATTGGCGGCCTGCAGGGCGTCGGCGTACGCCATGCCCTCGTCTCGAAGCGGATCGAACTCGCATGTCACGATCAGTGCCGGCGGCAGGCCGGCCAAGCTGGCGGCCCGGAGCGGCGCTGCTTTCGGATGCTGACGATCGGCTGGGTCGGCGTAGTGGTCCCAGAACCAGTTCATCAATGGGGCCGTCAACACGTAGCCATCCGCGTTCTCGACGTACGACCCGCGAGTCAGATCGCTGTCGGTGACGGGTGTCAGCAGCATCTGCCCCGAGATCTGCGGCCCGCCAGCGTCTCGCGCCATCTGGCACACGACAGCGGCCACGTTGCCCCCGGCGCTCCAGCCGGCAACCGCCAACTGGCCGGGAATCGCCCCCAGCGATTCGGCGTTGTCGGCCAACCACTGCACAGCTGCGAAGCCGTCGTCGGGTGCGGCCGGGAACCGTGCCTCGGGCGCGTGGCGGTAGTCGACCGACACGATGATCGCGTCGGATCGATCGCACAGGTCGCGGCACAACGGATCGTCGGACTCGTGGCTGCCGAACACCCAGCCACCACCGTGGAAGTAGGCGACCATGGGATGAGGCCCAGCGCTGGCGGGACGGTAGAGGCGGTAGTTCAGATCGCCGGCGGCGCCCGGCAGGACACCATCCACGATCTCGCCAACGTCGGGCCCGGGGGCTCGGCCTTCGGTCGACGCGGTTGCAAAGGCCCGCGCATCGGCGGGCGACATCGTCTCGATCGGGGCCAGCTCCAGGCCGGCGATCATCTCGAGCATCAGACCGACATCGGGCTGGACGCGACGGATGATCCCGTCGTTCAGACGCGTTCCGGCCGCACCGTCGCGGCTGAAACCCAGGTAGTCGCGCTCGACCACCTCGTTGCAGATGGTGCGATAGGCATCGACACCACCGACGTAGGGCAGGAACACACGGGGCTTGCCCGGCACGTTGGCCCCCATGTACCACGAGTTCGCCTTCGGGTACAGCGTGATGTCGCCGAAGTCGTTGACGTGCTGCACCCAACCCGCCTCGGCGGTCTCGGTGGGCTCGATGACATCGGACCCCTCGGCGCGCAGGTCGGTCAGGCAGTCGCAGATCCAATCGACGTGCTGCTCGATTGATACGACCATGTTCGACAGAACCGATGGACTGCCGGGACCGGTGATCGTGAACAGGTTTGGGAAGCCGGCGATGGTCAGACCCAAGTAGGTCTTCGGCCCCGCCGCCCATTTGTCGGCCAGCGAGATTCCTTCCCTGCCGGTGATGTCGACGGCCACGATGGCACCCGTCATCGCATCGAAGCCGGTGGCGAACACGATGACATCGAACTCGAGCGACTCGTTGCCGCATTGGACGCCGGTCTCGGTGATGGTGACGATCGGTTGCTTCCTGAGGTCGATCAGCCGAACGTGCGGCAGGTTGTAGGTCTCGTAGTACTGAGTGTCCAGGCAGGGCCGCTTGGTTCCGAACGGATGGTTCTTCGGGCACAGCGCTTCGGCCGTCTCGGGATCGGTCACGATGGTGCGGATCTTGTTCCTGATGAACTCGGCCAGCGTGTCGTTTGCTTCCTCGCTGACCAGCAGATCGTTGAAGACGCCGAGGATCGAGATCAGCTCGCCGGCAGCCCACACGCCTTCGTAGGCGACCTGGCGTTCCGCTTCACTGACCATCAGCGCGCCCACCTCGCTGATCGGTACCGGCACGCCGCCGCGTGACCACTTGGCGGCCTCGCGATACGCCGGACGGTCGGCGTCCAGCACTGCCTTCTTCTTGGCGGCGATAGGGCCGTTGTGAGCGGGGATCGAGAAGTTCGGCGTGCGTTGGAACACCGTCATCTGCGCAGCCTGCTTGGCCATGATCGGGATGGACTGCACCGCCGACGAACCAGTGCCGATGACCGCGACGCGCTTGCCGGTCAGGTCGACACCGTCGTGTGGCCACCTGCTGGTGAAGTAGACGTCGCCGCCGAATCGTTCGACGCCCTCGATGTCAAGGTTCTTGGGCATCGACAGACAGCCGGTTGCCATCACGTAGAAGCGCGAGGTCACGTTGGTGCCGCGGTCGGTTGTCAGGCGCCACAGCGACGCGCCCTCGTCCCACACTGCCGATTCGATCTTGGTGGAGAACTCGATGTCGCGGCGCAGGTCGTGCTTCTCGGTGACGTGCTGCAGATAGCGCAAGATCTCGGGTTGCGTGGCGTACTTCTCGGACCACTGCCACGTGGCGTCCAGTTCGGGATCGAACGTGTACGAGTAGTCCAGGCTCTCGATGTCGCACCGAGCGCCGGGATAGCGGTTCCAGTACCACGTGCCGCCCACGTCGTCGGCGGTCTCGAACACGCGTGTCGAGAAACCCAGCTTGCGAAGGCGGTGCAGCAGGTACAGCCCTGCAAAGCCGGCACCGACTACGACGACGTCGAAATCCGTCGCGCCCGACTCATGTGCCCCTGAACCGTTCTGAGCAGCCATGCAAGATTCCCCTTTTCGGTTCGGCGCAGATGACGCCACGATCCCCGCGAGCATTGTCACACGGTGGGCCCAGCCGAGTCGACGCGGGCGGGTGGGGCACCCTGTCGTTGGTTCGAGGCCTGCTGGTCTCGAG
>JANNFQ010000520.1:0-7257 GCA_031380045.1 Acidimicrobiaceae bacterium | reverse complement strand
GGGTCGAGGATCCGGATCGCGGTGAGTAGCTCGATGTAGGGCTGGGTGGTCGTCCTGGCGGGTTTGTCGTCGATGCCGCTGGTCGCTGCGTCGCGGATCTTGTCCCACGAGGTCGTGGTGGCGGTGGCAGCGGCGTAGGCGCGGAGCCAGGCGAGGACAGTGGCTGGTCGGCGGACGTTGAAGCCGGCTTCAGGGAGGTCGTGGTCGACGATCCGGTCGATGTAGCTGTCGAGCTGCCGATCCCTGGGTCGGCCGCTGAGGTGGCGCATCGCCGGAAAGCCTCCGGCGACGATCTCTTCCGCGTAGTCGGAGAGCGTGAGATCGGTGCGGCCCTCGATCGCGGCAGTGCCGGCGAGCAGCTCGCGAAAGGACACACCGTGTTGGGTCTGCAGACGCTCGGACAGGCAGAGCGGGCGCATTCGTAGCGTGGTGATGCGTCCTGCCCCGGAGTGTGTCGGGGTGGTCGATGCCGATCCGGTGAGCAGGAAGCGGCCGCCTGTCGGGTCGTCATCGACGAGGCGACGCACGGCGTCGAACACGGCCGGGACACGTTGCCACTCGTCGATCAGTAACGGTGCCGGGTCTCGCCCGATGATCGCCGGGTCGGCCTCGACGATCGCACGCTCGGATGCAACGTCGAGTCGGCGGACCGATCGGCACCGCTGTGTCGCGGTGGCCGTCTTGCCGACACCTTTCGGGCCGTCGAGCAACAGTGCGGGCAACTGCGCGAACAACTCGTCGATCTCGTTGTCGATGACGCGCCGAATGTAGGCACCCAGGAAGTCGACACCACTCGCCACGACCTCGACACTACAGATCGAACGCCCTGAACACTACCATTGGTGCGTGCTAGACGATCCCATTGGTGCGGCCTCAGCCATGCGGAACGTGCACTAAGGGTACAGGGCCCGCGACATCGGTTCCGCCGTCACTGTCGGTGCCTGGTGACCGTGACGCCGTGTTCGTACGAGCGTGTGCAGCGTTAATGTGCTGCCTGCGCCGCGCGTCGCGGGCCGGTGATGGTGATGACACGTCGAGCCGGTCGTCGAGCCGATGGATAGTCACTGCGTGGGTGATTCCGCGTGGTCTCGCGTCCACATATCGAGGTCCGCGACGAGGAACATGGGCCTGGCCGGCTGGGGCGTGGTCGACAGCATGATCTGCGCTGACCGGTCCGGCAGCCAGAAGGCGACGGAGTCGCGCTACAGCGCCGAGCTCCCCTTGACGTTCTCTGTCGTGCACGGCGGGTGACTCGCCCCAACACGACACACAGCGAAACGCACCGAACGGCGCTTCCGGCGCGGGGCTCAGCGGGCGCTGCCCGCTTCGAGCTGGCGAACCACCTGTGGCGCGCCGGCCGGCGGGATGCGGCGATCGGTCACTTCAACGAATGCCATCGGCTGCAGCCCGACTACTGGACGTACAAGCGCCAGGCGTGGTCGCTCGTCGGCAACGAGCGCGGCAGATCAGTACCCGGGGGGCGACTCGAAGGCGTGCCAGTCGCGCTCGAGCAAACGCGCGAACTGCATCGTGGTGCGATCGCTCAGGTACGGCCCGATCGCCTGCAGCCCGACTGGCAACCCACCGGAGCTGAGTCCGGCGGGGAACGCCGTTGCCGGCTGGCCGGCGTGGATCGCCCACATCGGATAGACGATGTTCATCATGTAGTTGACGGATCTGCCGTCGATGGTGAGGGTGCGCTGATCCTGGTCGCCGCCCTGGTGCTCGAAGGCAACGTCGAGTGCAGTCGGACACAGGAGGATGTCCCATTCGGAGAAGAACGTCCGCCACACTGCACGAGCGGCCTCGCGTCGGCTGAGAAGATCGATGTAGGCATTGGCGTCGATGAGGTAGCCGGCGCGGCTGGCGTCGAGGAACTCATCGTTGCCGGCGTCCGTCCCTCGAGCGGCCAACTCACGCGCCTCGCGCGGAAGGCCCAGGGATGTGATCACCGTGAGCAGCGTGAGGTAGTCGGCGAAGTAGGCATGTTGATCAAGCTCTGGCATCGCCTGTGCCACCGTGGAGCCAGCTCGGCCAAGGAACGAGGCCAGCTCGTCCACCTTCTCCTGCATCGCCTCCGACGGCTGAGCCAGCGCGGTGGGCGGCATGATCGCGACGCGAAAGCCGGCCAGGGTGCTATGACGCGCCGGCGGAAGCGCGAGCTGCCAGCCGGCGCCTTCTCCTTCACTTGGACCGGCGACCACGTCGAACAACAACTCGATGTCGGCCATGGTCCGCGCCAGTGGGCCCTGAACGCCGATCACGATCGCCGGGTTCTCGACGTCGCCGAAGGGAAATGCACCTGCACGCGGGATTGCCGTCTCGGAAGGGCGGTGACCGTACACGCCACAGTACGCCGCCGGAACACGGATAGAGCCGCCGATGTCGCTGCCGATCTCTAGCGGGGTCATACCGGCGGCGAGCGCTGCGCTACCGCCGCCGGTGCTGCCGCCGGGCGTGCGGGCGAGGTCCCACGGATTGTTGGTGCGCCCGTAGACGGGGCTGTTGGCCTGCCAGTCGCCCAGCGCCACAGGGATGTTGGTCTTGCCGAGCAGACAGGCACCGGCAGCGAACACTCGGCGTGCGACCAGGCCGTCGGTTGCCGGTCGGTAGTCGCGCAACACGTTGATGCCTGCCGACTGCGGCAGCCCTGCAACCTGCGTCGACTCCTTCAGCGTCAAGGGCAATCCCAGCAGTGGTGCACGGTGGCCGCGTGCTCGTGCGGCGTCGGCAGCGGCCGCCGCGTCGCGGGCCCGATCGAAGGTGCGCACCGGAATGGCGTTCAGTTCGCCGTCGCGCTCGTCGATCCGGTCGATCTGCATTTCGACGAGCTCAGTCGAGCTGATCTCACCATTGTCCAACGCCGCCAACATCTGCACAGCAGCACTGAACGGTCCGATCTCGGTCGCCAACATCACCACCCCCTCGTGCCCTGACCATACTGGAGCGCCCGGGTCCACCACCGAGGTAGAACTGGTTGGCACACTGTTGGCGCTGACGGCACCGAGTCCAGGGCTGAACGGGCACCCGAGTTCGACGTTGCTGACCCGAACCGACCGCCCGCCTGCATTTGCATCGGTTGGGACACACGCATCAGATGACCGTTGGATGGATGCGAGGAAGGGTCGCGCGTCATGCAGACTGGCGTCGATGATCGAGCGCTTGGACGTGCGAGAGCCTGCACTGGAAGACGCCGGGCCGTCGATCGGCGCGCCCGGTGCGTGTCTGGTGTGGAGGTTCCCAATCGCACGGCGCGGGGTGAGTTCGGCGATCGTCGGCGGCGGGATCGGCGAGGTCTCATGGGTGCTCAACGTGACGGTCGATGACGACTACGGCCGGATGGACCCTGACGATCACCTGCTCGAGATCTCGAGTCGGCTCGGGTTGACGGAACGTGGTGTTGCGCTGATGACCGCTGTCGATGTCGGCTCGTGGAGCTCGGCGTCGATCGACGGTGCGGCCGCCTGGGCAACTGTCGGCGTGTGCAAGCCGGTGTGGGCAGCCGAACCTGGCCGTCGCCCTTCGGTCGCCTCGGTCGGAACCCCGGGCACGATCAACCTCGTGGTCGAGGTGCCAGCGCGGTTGACCGACGCCGCGCTGGTCAACGCGGTCACCACGATCACCGAGGCCAAGGTGCAAGCACTGTTCGATCAAGGGATCGCAGGCACCGGCACGGCAAGCGATGCGGTCTGTGTGGTGTGCGGTGCGCACGGGACGGCTGAGCAGTTCGGTGGTCCCCGCTCGACCTGGGGTGCTCGGCTGGCACAAGCTGCATACGACGCGGTCTCGGCGGGCGTCGCCCGGCAGCGAGGATGAGCCCGCTGCCGCCTGCAGGCTCGCACGGAGGTGATGCCGGACTCGTTGCAAGAGTGTTGGGTCTCGATCCGGCATGGATGATCGATCTGTCGGCGAGCTTGAACCCCTTCGCCCCGGACGTGTCCAGCATGCTGAGTGATCGCTTGCGCGATGAACGGGTCGTTGGGTGCTATCCGGACGCGTCGCAGGCAACTTCGCAGTTGGCGGCGGCGATCGGTGTCAATCCGGATCTGCTCGTGTTGACCAACGGTGGCGCCGAGGCCATCGCGTTGGTCGCGCAAGAGGTGCCGGTCGCCGACGTGATCGAACCGGAGTTCTCGCTGTACCGACGGCACTTGCAGCGGGTCGAGCCGGGCGCGCCGCGTTGGCGATCGAACCCGTCCAACCCGCTCGGTTCGCTCGCCGCAACCGGCGAGGTGGCGGCTGTGTGGGACGAAGCGTTCTATCCCTTGGCCACCGGCGCGTGGACGCGGGGTGACACAACGGCATTTCGGTTGGGATCGCTGACCAAGCTGTGGGCGTGCCCAGGTCTTCGGATGGGGTTCGTCGTCGCCCCCGACCGAGACGCGGCGGCGCGAATCTGCCAGCGGCAACCGCAGTGGGCGGTCAGCGGTCTCGCGTTGGCGATGATCCAGGATCTGCTGGGGTGCACGGATCTCGCCTTGTGGCAGCGGCAGATCGCCTCCCTTCGCGCCTCGTTCTCGACCGAGTTGCGCTCGTTGGGTTTCGAGGTCTGTGAGACGTCGGTGAACTGGTTGCTCGTGCACGACGAGCTCAGGGCCCGACTCGCACCGTTCGGTGTCGTCGTTCGCGACTGCGGCTCGTTCGGCATGGACGGATGGTCACGAGTCGCGCTGCCGCGCCCCGTCGACCTCGACAGGATCCTCTCCGCGTTCGCTGCGGTGCGCCCGCGATGACATCGCTCCCCGCAGTTGCCGGCGTGTCGATCGACCAGCTCGTCGGCGAACCACCGACTCAGCTGCATCCGGTCATCGGATTCGGCGCAGTGATGACGCGGCTCGAGCAGCGGATCTACGCCGATCGTCGTGTCAACGGAGTCGTGATGCTCGCCTGCGGGATTGCCCTCGCGATCGGCGTCGGCATCGGGATCCGCCGCGCCATCGGACCGACGGCCGCGACGATGCTGGCCACCGCCGCATGTGCCGCCGGCAAGATGCTCGACGGCGAGGCCATCGCCATCGCCGACGCGCTGCGCGGCAGCGACCTCGCGAGTGCCCGAGAGCGGCTCGGGTCGCTCGTCGGGCGCACCGTCGACGATCTCGACAACGCGGCGATCAGCAGAGCGGTGATCGAGTCCGTCGCGGAGAACTCGGTCGACGCGGTCACGGCATCACTGCTGTGGGCATCGGTCGCAGGTGCTCCCGGTGTGCTCGCCCACCGTGCGATCAACACTCTCGACGCCATGGTCGGTCACCGCACCACCCGCTACCAGCGATTCGGTTGGGCAAGCGCACGCGCAGACGACGCCGTCAACTACCTTCCCGCACGGGCCACGGCGCTCGCAGTCGCGCTCGCCAACCCGCAGCAGTTCCGTACGGTATGGCGCGTCGTACGCCGCGATGCCGGACGCCATCCGTCACCGAACGGCGGTGTTATCGAGGCTGCCTACGCCGCTTCGCTCGGCGTGCGGCTCGGTGGCATCAACCGTTACGGCGACCTGATCGAGGACCGTGGGGCGCTGGGCGATGGTAGGCAACCGAACGGTGATGACATCGTGCGAGCAGTGAGGCTTCGGCGTCACAGCACGTTGGCGCTCGCCGCACTCGCGATTGCCGTCCAGCGATCGCTACGCAACGTCGGATCACACGGGGCCACCTGACTCAAACCGCCGACAGCCGCCTGCATCAGGGTCGCCCAATGCCGGGATGTGTAGGTCGCCCGTTGAATCCGCCACAGACAGCTATTGATCAGCGTCGGAGTTGGCGGGGCGGTTCAGAAGCGATGTGCCACTCAGGGCAATGGCGACGCCGAGGACCGTGTACAAGACCAGGACAAGGAGATTTCCACCAACGCCATGACTGTCGAAGTACACGACCTTTCGGAGCGCCTGCACGCCGGCGCCATTGGGAAGGCGACGTCGTCGTGCGCAGTCGCGCTGGCGACTATCGTCCCGGGGGTGATCCTGGACCGAGTTGAGATCGACCCCAAGGCGTTCCATGCCGGCACCGGCTGGGCGATCAAGCCTGAGGGTGCGTGCAAGGGCGATGTATGCGTTCCGCTGCCGGGCGGATTCGAGTTGACGCGTACCGCCGAACGGTTGGGGATGGCACTGGTCCCCGACGAGGAGAACCGGTTGTGGGCGCTCGGGCCCGAGTCGATCGGTGGTCGCGCCCTGGTTGATGCGAACGCGCCCGACCTCGTGTTGTCAGACATCGACGGCGACGAGTTCGCTCTGTCATCGCTGCGCGGGCAGAAGGTGGTGCTGGTCGCCTGGGCACCGTATTGAGGCTGCCGTTTCGACCTGCCCGGGTGGCAGGCGCTGCGCAGTGAACTTCATCCTCTCGGCGTCGAGGTCGTCACAGTCTCGCTCGAGCTCAGCGACCCGGATGCCTCGCGCCCGTTCATCGACGCGGCACATCCCGAGCATCCGTCGTTGCTCGATCCGACCCATTTGCTCGACAGCCTTTTCGGGGTGGTGAACATCCCCAACGTGATCTGGATCGATGAGGATGGGGTCATCGTCCGTCCCGCGGAACCCGGTTGGCCCGGCCCTCCGGAGTACCCCGAGCCGATGAGGCAGATGTTGGCCGACAGAGCGAGGCGAGCTGCTGAGGCGGACGCGAAGGGCGACGGCGAGTCACGTCCGAACCTGGCCAAGGTGCTGCAGGGGGGTCAGGATCGAGAGGCGTATCCCGACGCGATCCGCGACTGGGCGCGCAACGGTTCGTCGAGTCGTTTTGCGATGACCCCTCACGAGGTGATCCACGCGTCGCAGCCGCGCGATGTGGAGAGCTCAGCGGGCGCTGCGCACTTCGAGCTGGCGAACCATCTGTGGCGCGCCGGCCGTCGGGATGCCGCGATCCGCCACTTCATCGAGTGCCATCGGCTGCAGCCCGACAACTGGACGTACAAGCGTCAGGCGTGGTCGCTCGTGGGCAACGAGAACGCCGGAGGCGGTGACTTCGGCCGGTTCAACCAGGTGCCCGCAGCCGGCGAGGAAGCTGCCTGGCCGTTCGCCTCCAACTTCGAAGCCGACGTCGCTCGAACCCGACCAGGCCAGTACTACCCGAGAACCATCGAGTAGGCGGCCGGGAAACGCCATCCGCTCACCTCCCCGCTTTCGCAGCCGGTCAGTGGAGTAGCCCGCCTCGGTTGTTTGGGTGCCTCAAGTGGTTGAGAGCGCGGTCGAGCGCGGCCATCTCGTCGCGTCGCCACCGCTGTGAGGCGTCGGCGTGCGGCACCATCGCGTCGGAGCCGTGA
>JANNFQ010000517.1:0-2534 GCA_031380045.1 Acidimicrobiaceae bacterium | reverse complement strand
GTCGATCGTGCGCGCCCGCCGAACCATGTCGATCACATCCACACCCACCACCCCTCCCACATCGACCGCGACACGACGAGCACTCGCTGGAACCCGAAGGTTCGAATCGATCCCGGGGGAAGAACGGGAACACCACCAACCCTACGCAAGGGGTGCCACAGAGTTCCGAACGGACAAGACGAACACTCGTGGAGACACGGCGGGCGTGACCTCACCAACCCAAGCTCAACGACGGCTTTGTCGGGGCGTGGCAGCGTGTTCGGCGATTCGGCCCGACTGGTGACCGCAGCCGACGGTCGAAATCGGTGTGCCACGGGAACGTGGCTCCTGCGTCAGCATGCACGACGTGAACGACCTGCAGACCGGCGTACGGACCAAGGGCCGAGTCGTACTGGTGCCACTGCCCGATGAGGCGTTGCATCGGCTCGACACATCGATCGGGAACCGGCACCAGCCGCATCGGCACACCGTGGAACCGGAGCTGATGGTCGCGCCCGATGGGCAACGTGTTACCCACCCGATGCTGGTCGGCCACCCGGTTCAACAGAGGACCTTCGTGGCACACACCGCGACGAACGTCAGCAGTTCGGGGTGGTTTGCCTGACACATCCCAACGGTGTACGCCTACGGCCGGGGCGAGGGCGGACAGTTGCAACCCGGCACCAAACGTTCACCGGAGCCATCAGCGTCGGGGCGGGTTCACAATGGGCTGGCGAGGGTTGTACGTCGGCCACACGACCTCACCGGGCGCAGTCTGGACGCACACTGCGCCGTTCAGCTCGAACTCGCCGACCACTGTGCCCGTCCCCTCGCCCAGGTCCTCGGTCACTGAGATCTCGATGATCAACATCGCGGCATCACCCGATCGGGCGCCCATCGGCCACAGCGAGAGGAGCGGCGTCGTGTTCAGGCCCTTGCGTCGTAGCAGACCAGCGACAGCACTGATCGCGATGGCGAGGAACGCCAGCGATCCTCGCGCCGCCATCGGCGGTCCGCTCGGCTCGATCCACCGCCAACACGCCTCGGCCCGCGACAGCGAATCTGGCGAGGCGGCGAACGATCTGCGGAACTCCGACTCGCGAACCGGCCAGTCAGACGGCGTGAGTACCATCCGGCGATACTCGCGCGCCGTCCGAGCGGGTTCGACGCTGCGCTGGCTCGCTGAGTAGGTTCACCGCCTATGACAGATCTCGGTTTCGACGGCAAAGTAGCGATCATCACAGGCGCCGGCGGTGGCTTGGGGCGGCAGCACGCGCTGTTGCTGGCGTCGCGCGGTGCGCTGGTCGTCGTGAACGATCTGGGCGGCGCAATCGACGGCACGGGCAGCGACAAGGGAGCCGCCGAGCGAGTGGTCGACGAGATCAAGGCCGCCGGCGGCGAAGCGGTGGCCGACACCAACAGCGTGTCCACCCCCGAGGGTGGCAAGGCAATCGTGCAGACCGCGGTCGGCGCGTTCGGTACCGTTGACATCGTCATCAACAACGCAGGCATCCTGCGCGACAAGGCGTTCCACAACATGGAGCCCGATCTGATGAACCCGGTGTTCGACGTGCATCTGAAGGGCGCCTTCCACGTCACCCAGCCAGCATGGATCATCATGCGCGAGAAGGGCTACGGCCGCATCATCTCGACATCGTCGGCTGCGGGCATCTTCGGTAACTTCGGCCAGACCAACTACGGCGCCGCCAAGATGGGCCTGGTGGGCTTCACCCGTGTGCTGGCGGTCGAGGGCGCGAAGTACAACATCAAGGCGAACGCCATCGCTCCGCTGGCCCTGACGCGCATGACCGAAAACATCATGGGGGGGCTGGGCGACAAGCTGGACCCCGGCCTCGTCTCGCCGATCGTCACGTACCTCGCTCACGAGGATTGCCCCGTCAACGGAACCCTCTACTCGGTTGGTGGTGGCCGCGTCGCGCAGGTGTTCCTTGGCGAGACGAAGGGCTACTTCAAGGCCGACCTGACCCCCGAGGATCTGCGCGACAACTGGGATGCCGTCACCAACCGCGACAACTACGACGTCCCGATGAATCTGGCCGACGAGACGGCTCTGTACTTCCCGTACTTCACATGACTGGTGGCGCATGACCGGCATCGGGCCCTCGCGGTTGCAGCACGAACAGACGTGTTGGCTGGCGACCGTGCGCCCCGACGGTCGTGCCCACCTGTCGCCGATCTGGTTCGTCTGGTTGCGCGATGCATTCTGGATGTGTTGCAACAGTGACACGGTGAAGGCACACAACATGCGTGCCAACCCACAGGTCGCGATCAGCCTCGAGAGTGGCAGCGATCCGGTGGTCGTCGAGGGTCGCGCCGAGTTGCACGCACGCCCCTATGCAGACGACGTGACCACTGCGTTCCAGACCAAGTTCGACTGGAACATCAGCGGCACCGTGCCCGATCCAGACGGCGACTTCGATGTGCTGGTCCAGGTGCGACCGACGAAGTGGGTCATGGGCCGGCCCGACTCGTCCGACATCGGTTCGTCGTAGTCGCACACGTAGGGTCGCCCAACATGATCGGCGTCGATGATT
>JANNFQ010000133.1:0-3166 GCA_031380045.1 Acidimicrobiaceae bacterium | reverse complement strand
GTCGCCATGGAAGTACTCGTGGCGACACCGGCCGCGGCGTCGGCGCATCGCACCAGACCGGATGGACCGGCCTGGTCGCTGACCTGATCATTCGCCGCGGCCACCAGTGCTGAATCATCTGCTCGCGGACGTGCGGATCGCGTCTCGGTCGACTTCGCATCGAGGGCTACGCTCTGCACGTCGGGAGGCCATCGAGTGAGGGGGACGAAGTACCGGACAATCGTGGTGCCGATCATCGCAATCGCCGTATCAAGCGTCGTCGGCTGCGAGTCGTCTTCCGTCGCACACCCCATAGTACAGCCGGCTGATCGCCAGACCAACAATCAGATTCGGATCGTTCTCCCGCTCCTAAAACCGCACGACGGCGCCGAAGCGCTGTACACCTAGAACACGCTGTATGCGTACGAACACAGCATCGCGATGGGTGGCGACGTCATCGACATCGACGTCTCTCTCACCGCCGACGGCGTACCCATCGCCTTCCACGACAGCACCTTGGAACGGACGACCAACGGCATCGGCCGTGTCCAGGACGCGACCCTCGCGGACCTCGCCGACCTCGACGCCGCGTGGAACTTTCATCCAGAACAGCACTATCCGCTCCGCGGCCAAGGAATCACCATCCCAACCATCGAGGCCGTCCTGACGGTGTTCCCACACACCCTCGCCACCCTCGACCTCAAAGATCAGCGCACCGAAGCGGTCGAGCCGATCTGCTCACTCCTGACCGCATTGCGACGAACGAAAGACGTCTACGTCGGGGTCGACCCCGACGAACAGGTGATGCTGTTTCGTCAATCGTGCCCACAGGTCCACACCTCGGGTACGACGGCTGAGCGGCGAGCGACACGTGCAGCACGTGGGGCCGGGGACTCGACCTTCGTCAGCGCCCAACTCGTCGGCCAACCAGCCTTTCTTGCCGAGGACGGCTCCAGACGGATCTCCGCCGACTACCTGGAATTCTCGCATCATCTCGGCACCGCCGTGCTGACATGGGTCGTCGACGATCCCGCCGACATGACCGACTTGATCGAGATGGGCATCGACGGTATCTACACCCGACGACCCGACGTCATGATCCAGCTCCTGCGAGACATGGGCAAGACATCGCCGAAATCAGCCTGATTCCAATCCTCCGGCTGGTCGACTGATCAGGTCAACGCGGTCGTTCAGGACAGACGCATGTCAATCTGTTCGGCGACCCGCAGTGCGTTGGCGATGATCGTCAACGTCGGGTCACCTGCCAAGCAAGCCGTGTGTCTTGTAGCTTCAGAGCGCCGCATGATGATCACCCCGCCGTTGCAACGCAGAAGGCCTCCCCGAGCGCGCTTCTACGTTGCGTTGGTGTTCGTGTCGTGCGGAGCAGCCGGGTTCGCGATCGCCTTCCGTTGGTCGGTGACGTTCGTGCTCGATCACGTCTATCGAGCCAGCAACGTGGTGCAGGCGTTCGACGATCTGCCGATACCGGCACGTGTGGTCGTGCCGGCGATCGGTGGCCTGGCAGCGGGAGTTGCCAGTGCTGTAGCGACCCGCCATCAACCAGGTCGAGGCGTGGGAGATGTGATGGAAGCCGTCGTGCTGGGCGAACGGCCGATCTCGCTGTTGGCCACCAGTTGGCGAGCTCTCGGCTCGTGGTTCGCCGTCATCTCCGGCGGCTCGATCGGTCGTGAGGGTCCGCTGATCCAGTTCGGCGGCGCGCTTGGATCGTTCGTGGGCGAACGATTCGCGATCACTCCCTCGCGCAGGCGCGCGCTGATCGGCTCGGGAACCGCGGCAGGTTTCGCTGCTGCTTACAACACCCCGTTTGCCGCAGTGTTGTTCGTGACTGGTGTCGTGGTCGGCGTCGAGGCGCTGGGAGTGGTGCTGCCGGCGATGATCGCAGCAGCCATCGCCACGTCACTGACCCGGGCCGCGGTCGGCCGCGGCCCGCTGTACGGCGAGCACGTCTTCGAGATCACGTCGCAGGCCGAACTGATCGTGCACCTCGTTCTCGGCGCGCTCGCCGGCCTGGTCGGCGTCGCGTTCATGCTGGCGTTGCGTTCGGGCGAGCGACTGTTTGCACGCCTGCCCTTCGCTCGTCCGGTTCAGGCTGCGTGCGGCGGTGCCATCGTGGGCCTGATTGCCTGCGGTATCCCCGACATCGTCGGCAACGGCTACGAACCGGTGCTGCGCATCCTGACATCGCCGGTGTCGATGTCGTTCCTGTTCGTGCTGCTGGTCATGAAGATCGTCGCCACCACATCGTCGGTCGCATCGGGCAGCCCCGGTGGCGTCTTCACACCGTCGCTGGTGCTGGGCGCTGCGCTGGGAGGCATCGTCCACGGAGTCATCAGCCAGGTCGCGCCGGGCGCGCACATCGGCCCAGTGGGTGGGTACGCCCTCGTCGGCATGGCGGCCGTCGTCGGTGCGACGACACACGCGCCGGTGATGGCGGCAGTACTGGTCTTCGAGCTCAGTGGCGATTACGCCATCGTCCTGCCGCTGCTGGTGGCCACCAGCGCGGCCACAGCGGTGGCGCGTTGGCTGCTGCCCACGTCCATCTACATGCACGAGCTCAGCTCGCGCGGGCTCAGCTGGGAGATGACCGTGGACGGCCGGGCAATCGACCGAGGGCCACCGCCCACGCGGCCAGGATGACAGTCCCCGCTCGAGATTCGCTTGCTGTCGGATGATTCGGGTAAGGAGAGCAGCTTTCCCTCTTGGCCAGCCCATCTGATGCCGATGAGACACCGTGCCCAATCGGTCGCTCGCCCTTGAATCGCGCCTGCGAACCGTCGGTGCCAGCGTGTCTGCGTGGTTCAGTGTCTACCGGCGTGGCGGCGCCGTCGGGGTAGCCATGTCAACACATTCGTGGTCATATGACTCGTTTGTGACTTCGGGTCTCAGACCAGGTGGCGGGGGCGCTCGCGCAGCAGTTCGTGGACCGAGATGCGCAGCGCTACGTCCAGTTGATGGCTGACTCGCAGCCGACACATGACCCGCTTGGCCAACTCGGGCGTGGGGTCGGCCTGGTCGCCTGGGTTGTGGTCGCGCAGCATCTGCGCACACCACCAGAACGGCGCCAGATCGATGCCCTTGGCGGCAGCCAGTTGAACGACTTGGGCGACATCGCTGTCAGGGTCCACGGCAGGTATCACCCTTCATCTGACGGACGGACGGACGGACG
>JANNFQ010000450.1:0-4165 GCA_031380045.1 Acidimicrobiaceae bacterium | reverse complement strand
GGCCGAGGGAGTGCGCAGGGTGTTCACCTTGGATGAACTGCTGCCGTTCTCGTTCGGACCAGAAAACTTGGACCAAGAGTGAACCTTTCGGCGTTTGGTGACGAACAACGTGGGGCACGCTGTGCCGCAACGCCGGTCGTGTTCTCCGTTCGTGAATTGAGCACAGTCGTGAACTCTGAAGGGGAGAACCATGATCCGTCCTATTGCTCGTAGCGCGGTCCTGATCTGTGCCCTGGGCGCATTCGCTCTCGGTGGGTGTGGAAGCGACAACAGCACCGCCGATTCCACCTCCGCTGCCGACACGTCGGTCGTCGATTCGACCGCGGCGGTCACCGACGCGCCCCCGGTGGTCACCGACGCAGTGTCGGTTCCGGCAACGGTCGATGACACCACCGCAGCGCCGGCGACCGACGTTGCCCAGACCGATGCCACGGGCAACGAGGTGCCCGCGGCAGGCGCCGGCCTGACCATCGCCGACTTCTCGTTCTCGCAGGGTTCTGGCACTGCCGGCACTGAGTTCACGCTGACCAACAACGACGATTTCGCACACACGGTGACCGACCGCGATGGTGCCTTCGATGTGCGCGTCGAAGGCGGCTCGACTGCGCCGTTGACCATCGACCGCGCCGGCACCTACGAGATCTTCTGCCGCATCCACCCGTCGATGTCGGGCACCATCACGGTCGTCTGATCGTCGACCGGGCCGGGCGCGTACGATCGCGTCGTGTCTCGCGACCGTGTTCCTTTCCTGACCGCCAAACTGCAGGGCTTCGGCACGACGATCTTCGCCGAGATGACGTCGCTGGCGACCGCGACCAACAGCATCAACCTTGGCCAGGGTTTCCCCGACACCGACGGGCCGCGCGTCGTGCTGGATGCCGCGATCGAGGGCATCAACACGGGGCACAACCAGTACCCGCCGGGGCTGGGCATGCCGGTGCTGCGGCACGCCATCGTCGAGCATCAGCAGCGTTTCTACGGTCTGTCATACGACCCCGACACCGAGGTGTTGGTCACCGCCGGCGCCACCGAAGCCTTGGCCGGCGCACTGTTGGGATTGCTGGACACGGGCGACGAGGTCGTGCTGTTCGAGCCCATGTACGACAGCTATCAGGCCTGCATCGCCCTGGCCGGTGCCACGGCGCGACCGGTCACGCTACGGCCGCCGAACTACGGCTTCGACGTGGACGAGCTGCGCGCGGCGATCACCCCCAAGACCAAGTTGTTGCTGATCAACACGCCGCACAACCCGACCGGCAAGGTGCTGGATTTGGCCGAGATGCAAGCCATCGCCGATCTGGCAATCGAGCACGATCTGATCGTGTTGACCGACGAGGTCTACGAGCATCTGGTCTTCGACGATGCTCGGCACATCGCCATGGCCTCGTTGCCCGGCATGCGCGAACGCACGCTGAGCATCTCGAGCGGTGGCAAGACGTTCAACACCACCGGTTGGAAGATCGGCTGGCTGTGCGGGCCGCCGGCGCTCGTCGTCGCGGCGAAGACCGCCAAGCAGTTCTTGACCTATGTCAGCGGTGGGCCGTTCCAGCTGGGCATCGCCAAGGGTCTGGCGATGGACACGTCGTTCTTCACCGACTTCGCCGCCGACATGCAGGCCAAGCGCGATCGGTTGTTGCCGGGCCTGATCGAAGCCGGGTTCGGCGTGTATCCCACCAGCGGCACCTACTTCGTGACGGTCGACGTGCGGCCGTTGCGTGCCGATGGCGATGGCATGGCGTTCTGCCGCGAGCTGCCGCACAAGTGCGGCGTGGTGGCCATTCCCAACGAGGTCTTCTACGCCAACCGCCACGAGGGCAGGCACCTGGTGCGGTTCGCGTTCTGCAAACGGTTGGACGTGCTGGACGAAGCAGTCACCAGGTTGAAGGCGCTGGCCTGACAGCACGGGTCGTCAGCGGCGGTCGTTCAAGAACCCGAAGCGACTGCGGGTCGCGGCGACGTGTTGGGGATCGATGTCGGCCAGCAGGATGGTTTCGCCCACGGCACCGGTTGCCAGCAGTTCGCCCAATGGATCCACGATGCGACTGTCGCCCACGTACTTCAGCCCACCGCCCTCACCCACCCGGTTGCAGCCGACCACATACGCCAAGTTCTCGATGGCCCGAGCCTGCAGCAGCGACATCCAGTGCGTGCGGCGGGGCTCGGGCCAGTTGGCCGGCACCAGATACACATCGGTCTGGTGTGCCAGGCCCCAGAACTCGTCGGCGAAACGAAGGTCGTAACAGACCAGCGGGCTGACTCGGACGCCGTCGATCTCGATGGTCATCAGTTGGTCGCCGGCGCGGAAGTGCTTGTCTTCACCGCCGTAGCCGAAGGGATGGATCTTGCGATAGCGGTGCACCGTGCCGTCGGGGCCGGCCAGGACGAAGCTGTTGTACGGGCGCGGGTCGCCGTCGTCGCCGGTCTCGGGGCAACTGCCGCACACCCAGGTGTGGTGCATCGCAGCTTGCGCCTGTAGGAACTGTGAAGACGGCCCGCCCTGTGGCTCGGCCAGGTCGTGGGCATCGACAGCGAAGCCGGTCGAGAACGTCTCGGACAACAGCACCAGCCCGGCACCCGCACCCGCCGCCGCGGCGATCTGCGGAGCCAGTCGATCGAAGTTGGCGTCCCGGTCGTTCCACACGATGTCGTGCTGGATGGCGGCGATGCGCATGTCGCGAATCCTACGCCAGCCGGTTCAGAGGCGTAGTTCCAGCAGGCTGACGGTCTTGCTGCCGCCATCGGTGTCTTGCTGCGCGACCTCGCGGAAACCGATCGAGTGGTGGAAGTCCAGGGACGCGTCGTTGCGCGGGCGCACGTTGACCTCGCACGTCAAGACAGGGAACGCGCCGGTCAATCGTTCGACCAACGCAGCGTAGAAGCCGCGGCCGATGCCGTAGCGGCGAAACGCTGGATCGACGGCGATGCGGTCGAGGTAGGCGAAGTGGTCGTAGTTGCGGCTGAACCAGGCGTAGTTCAGGCTGCCGTAGTCCACGCCGGGGCCGAACACGATGCAGAACCCTGCGAACGCTCCATCGACCTCGGCGGTCAGGGCGACCTGGGCAAGCGACACCAGTCGGGCGATCTCGGTGCTGTCCAACTCGTTCAGCGCGGGGACGTTCGAGTTGTTCAGCGCCCGCGCTGCATCGAGATCGTTCGAGGAGGTTTCGCGGATGTTCATCGAAGGGAATCTAGATGGCCCAGATCCGGTTCTAACCTTGACTGCATCGCCACACGAAGTGGCAACTGGAGGGTCAGCAAATGTTTGGACACAAGAAGACCGAGATGGTTGATCGCGCCGACGCACTGCCGGGCCGCACCGATCAAACGATGCCCGTGCCTGCGGCGCATCATGTGAACGGCAATCCGTTGACGGGTCCATGGCCCGAGGGCTACGAGACAGCGGTGTTCGGTCTGGGCTGCTTCTGGGGCGCCGAGCGAAAGTTCTGGCAGACCGCTGGCGTGTACTCCACGGCCGTTGGCTATGCGGGCGGCTTCACCCCGAATCCCACGTACGAAGAAACCTGCACTGCGCGCACCGGCCACGCCGAAGTGGTGCTGGTGGTCTTCGATCCCGCGCAGGTCAGCTACGAGACGCTGCTGAAGGTGTTCTGGGAATCGCACGACCCCACGCAGGGCAACCGGCAGGGCAACGACATCGGCTCGCAGTACCGCAGCGCCATCTACACCACGACCCCGGCGCAGCTGCAGGCCGCGCAGGCCAGTCGCGCGATGTTCGAAGGGCGGCTGCAGGCCGCCGGCTACGACGGCATCACCACCGAGATCGCCCCGGCCGGCGACTTCTACTACGCCGAGCCGTACCACCAGCAGTACCTGGCCAAGAACCCGATGGGCTATTGCGGCCTGGGCGGTACCGGTGTCAGCTGCCCGATCGGCCTCAGCGCCTGACCGAACCCCCAGTTTGTGTCAAAGGCACAAACCGCTGACCAGCACGGTGAGTCCACAGCTTTGTGTCAAACCGATGGTCGGGATCAGGACCAGCCGTCGCGTCGGATTTGGTCGCCGTCTTCGTCGAGGGCACGTCCCTGAAAGCGCAAGCGTCCGGGGGTGGCCGACAGCTTGGCGATCAGCCCTTGCATGGGGGTTGAACCGACGATCACGATCGCCTCGCGCGCTGCGTAGTGCGGATCGTTGGCGATGTCGGCCA
>JANNFQ010000104.1:0-2681 GCA_031380045.1 Acidimicrobiaceae bacterium | reverse complement strand
GTGATGCTGGTGCAAGCAGGTCGTGCGGGTCATGGTGTGGGCAAGCCGGCGTCGATGCGGGTGGCCGAGGGAGTGGACGTGCTGTCGTTCCTCTCGTGGCAGTTGGGCCTCGATCCCGGGTGAGTTCGCACGCCCGATGACTGGGATCGCCGAGCTGCTGGTCACGTCGCCGGTCGAGCCGTGGCAGCGGATCGGCCTCCGTGTGATCGATGGCGTGTCGTGGATCGGTGGCATTGCGCTTCGGTTCGTCCCGGTTCCAGAGGGCTCGGCTCCGCAGCTGGCCGGCTGGACGCTGGTCGGCTCGCCATCGACACCGCCCACCATCGACGGCCTGACGACGGCGTACGTCGACGAATTCGAACCGCAGTCGTGGGACCATCCGTTGGGTGCAACCGTCTTCGATCACGTGGTGGTCATGACGTCGTCGGTCCAACGCACCTGTGCCGAGATCACACTCGTCACGGGCGAACCGTTGAAGCGTGTACGCGAGGCCGGACCGGTTCGCCAGGGCTTCCATCGCCTCGGTTCGATGATCGTGGAAGTGGTCGAGTCGGACAGGGTGATGCCAGCTGCCGCCTCGTTCTGGGGATTCGTTTTGGTGGTCGACGACATCCACGAGATCTCCGACCGGTTGGGGCCCGACGTGCTCGCGGCCCCCAGACCAGCAGTCCAGAGTGGGCGATTCATCTCCTCGTTCCGGGCGACTGCCGGTCTGGGCCTGCCGATCGCGCTCATGTCGCCGCACGTCCGCGGCGGCTGAGGCCCCGACGTCACGGGCTCACCCCGGCGCAGCCCGCCTCGGAGCGCAGGGCGCCCGCTCGTACACTGTGCGTCGATATGACGGCTGGGATGCGCATCTTTCTCGTCGCAGCGTTGGTCTTGGCCGGTGCTATCGGCATGGTGCAAACGTTCGAGGGCGACTCCTTCGATGCGGACGCGTCCAGCCGCGATGCGTCGGCCGCGTCGATGGCTTCCGGATCGACCCCTGCACGGGTTGCTCCCGAGTCTGCGCCCGTCGTCAACGACCCCTCGACCACTGAATCAACCGCGCCGGTCACCGCAGCGGCCGACACCACCACAACCCCAACCGCGATCTCCGTCGTGGATTCGACGATGCTGGTCAGCACGCTGTCGCCGATCCTGTCGTCGTTCTGCCCCAGCGGGCTGCACGCAGCGGTCGTGGATCGCGAGCGACAGATGGCGTGGCTGTGCGAGTCGGGCATGGCGACGTACGAGTTCGCGTTCACCGGAGCGATCACCCAACCCGATCCAGGCACGTATCCGGTCTACGCGAAGGACATGAAGGCGAGCTCGTCGTCCAGCGCTGGTGTCAGCACGATGACGCACTTCGTGGCGTTCACCTACGGCAAGTTCCGCGGTGCCCGGATCGCTTTCCACTCGATGCCCACGTGGAGCAACGGTGAATGGCTGCAGCCACTGGAATCGGTCGGCGATGTGGACCGCCGCGGCGAGTCTGCCGGGTGCCTGCGGGTGCTGCCCGACGATGCCGTGCGGGTGTGGGATTGGCTGGCCAAGGGCGACGAGGTACGCATCATCAACTGATCCGGCCCGCGTGCCCGAACCGTTTGGTCGCCAGTGGGGACCGTCAGTCGGGATCGTCGAAGCCCTGACCGCCGTCGTCGTCGATGCCGGACAGATGCGATCGGCCTTCGGTGCAGCGGTCCAGCACCGGGCACCACCGACAGCTGCTGCCCGTTCGCTTCAGGGGCGGCCGCTGATCGACGGTGAGTTCGACGTGACGTTCGATGCCACCTACCAACCTGGCCAGCGCGGTTTCGAGCACACCCTCGGTCACGTCTTCGACGTCGGCCTCGGCCGCGTCGAGGTAATAGGTGACCAGCTTGCGTGGCGGCACCCGACGCACCACCGTTTCGAGCAGCGCGTAGAAGCGCAGGTCGTCGCGGTGGTGCACGCTGCGCCAGCCGGTCTTGAAGTCGACGATCAGCCGGGTGCTGACACGTCCCTCGGGCTTGCCGATCACCAGATCGGTCTTGCCGACCAGCTCGACGCAGCCAGGTGGAGACCAACGGGTGCGCGCCTCGTACACGGGTTGCGACCGGGCCGGGATCGGGGGGAAGTCCTGCAGGAACCGGGTGACACGGTCGACAGCGAACGCGCGCAGCTCGGCTCGATCGGCGTCGGTCAAGCCCGCCACGAAGTCGCCGCGCTGTGACGCATCGTCGCCCAGCCGGGCGATGGCCTCGTCGACCAACACCTCGGGTACTGCCTCGCCGGGCCAGTGAGCACCCATCTCGATGGCCTTGTGCGACACGAACCCCCGAGCGGTGACCGGTGACCACGAGAACGAATCGGGCTCGAGATGGCGCACCTCGCAACCCAACACGTTGACCAGGAAACCCTTGCTGACAACCATGCGTTCGCCACCGAGACGCTCTGAGCAATGGGCCATCGCCTGGTGGGCGCGGGCGACCAGGTCGTTGATGAAGCCCTCATCGAACACCACCGGTGTGGGATCGCGACGAAGCTGATCGAGGAGACGTAGTTGCGTCGGGGTCAGTTCACCAGCAGGTTCCACCAGGACGACACTAACGACGGGGTGTGACGCCGGGGCGAGCTCCGAATCGTCGAGCTGGGTGCGCATCATCTCTGTTGCACCCCCGGTTCATGATGGCGGTATGACGTTTCCCGCCTCTGGCACC
>JANNFQ010000402.1:0-16417 GCA_031380045.1 Acidimicrobiaceae bacterium | reverse complement strand
CTGGCCGAGGATCTGTTCGGCAGCCGGATTCGTGTCGCGGACCCTTCCAACGGAGTCGAAGGTGATCACGCCACTGGCCAGCGACTGCAGCACGCTGCGGAACCGGTTCTCGCGTTCCAGCGCCTGATCGCGATCGTCACTGCGCGCAACGAGGGTGGCACGCAGTGCAAAGAGCTGCTCGACCTGGCGACCGAGCGCCTCCAGCATGCCGATCTGATCAGTGGTCAGCGTGCGCGGCTCGCGATCGACCACAGCCAGCACCCCGATGGCGACGCCCTCGGGGTCGAACAGCGGAATGCCGGCGTACGAACCAGCAGACTTCGACGACGGGTTGATCTTGCCGGCCACGCGCGGATCGCGATGGACATCGGGGATGATCAGCGGCTCGCCGGCATCGATGGTGAAAACACCCAGCGATCCGGCGCGGGGCACATGCCACACGTCCATGCCCCGCTGGGCCTTGAACCAATGCCGCTGCTCATCGAAAAAGCCGACGAAACCGATCGGCATGCGACAGATCTGCGTGGCCAGCGACACGATGTCGTCGAATGCCTGCTCGGGCTCGGTGTCGATGATTCGCAGGCGACGAACCGCTTCGAGCCGTTGCGCCTCGCGGATCGCGGCAACATCCGACGGTGCATTCACGTCGGTCAGGGTACCCAGCATCGAACACCTGAATGGGCGTGTCGGCGCGCGGATCGCTCGGGAACTTCAAGTTCCTGTAACACTTCGGGCTCAACCTTTGACAAAATGTAAAGCGTGACTGATCTGGCCGCTCCATCCACGTCCTCTCCGGCGCCAGCTGGTGGCGTGGCGCTGACCGTCAACGGCACGCCAGTGGTCGTTCGCGCGGATCATCCGCATCTGTTGTCCGCCATTCGCGACCAGCTGGATCTGACCGCGGCCAAAGATGGTTGCTCGCCCAGCGGGCAGTGCGGGTGCTGCACGGTGCTGATCGACGGCAAGGCTGTGGTCAGTTGTCAGCAACCGCTGGCCAAGGTGGCCGGCAAGCACGTGGTCACGCTGGAGGGTGTTAACGAAGCCGAACGGCAGTCGTTCGCTCAGGCGTTCGCGGCGTGCGGTGGGTTGCAGTGTGGCTTCTGCATTCCGGGCATCGTCATGCGCGCCAAGGCTCAGATCGACAAGAAGGGCGCTGCGTTGGACCGTGCCGACATGAGCCGTCATCTGGGTGCGCACCTGTGTCGCTGCACCGGATACGTGAAGGTGCTGGACGCCATCCAGGCAGTGGCCCAGGGCACGCAGTTCGACCCCCAGCTGTCGGCCGAAGTCGGCGGCCGGGGTGCCAAGTACGAGGCGGCGCAGCTGACGCTGGGCGACCGCGGGTACGTCGATGACATTCGCATCGACGGCATGCTGCACGCAGCTCTGCACTTTGCTGGGCACACACGCGCCGACATCGTCGGCATCGATGTGTCCGCTGCGGCGGCCATGCCAGGGGTACGCGCGGTGTTCACGGCTGCCGATCTGCCGGGCGAGCTGTTGGTCGGCATCATCTACAAGGACTGGCCGGTGATGATCCCGGTCGGCGGACGCACCAGCTATGCCGGCGATGTTCTGGCTGTGGTGGTGGCCGACACGCGCGAGATGGCGCGTGCAGCCGCGGCGCTGATCCAGGTGCAGTACGACGCACATCCACCGGTCACCGATGCGGTCGCGGCGCTGTTGCCCGACGCGCCGATCGCCATGTGGAACACCACCAGCAACGTGCTGAGCATCAGTCAGTACGCACGCGGCGATGTCGACGCGGCCTTGGCGCAATCGGCACACACCGTGCACCAGGTGTTCCAGACCCAGCGCATCGAGCACGCGTTCCTGGAACCCGAGAGCACCGTCGCAGCGCCCAGTGGTGCCGGTGCGGATCGCCGCCTGCAGGTGTACTCGGGCGGTCAGGGCGTGTGGGACGACCGCGACGACATCGCTCGTGTGCTTGCCATTCAGCCCGATGTCGTCACCGTCACGCTGGTCTCGAACGGTGGCGCGTTCGGAGGCAAGGAGGACATGAGCAACCAGGCGCACACGGCGCTGGCTGCGTGGTTGCTGGATCGCCCGGTGAAGTGCACGCTGTCTCGCGAAGAGAGCTTGCTGATGCACGCCAAGCGCCATCCGATCCGGTTGGAGTACTGGGCGGGCTGCGATGATCGGGGTGTGCTGACCGGCCTGCGAGTTCGGGCCATCGGCGACAGCGGGCCGTACGCCAGTGTGGGCATGAAGGTGCTGGAACGTGCAGCCGGTCACGCCAGCGGGCCGTATCGGGTGCCGGCGATCGACGTGCACGCAACCGCCGTGCGCACCAACAACCCGGTGTGCGGCGCCTTTCGTGGCTTCGGCGCCAACCAAGCACAGTTCGCGATGGACGGCGTGCTCGATCGTTTTGCGCAGATGGTGGGCATCAGCGGGTGGGAGATCCGCAAGCGCAACGTCATCAAGCCGGGCCAGGTGTGGGGGCCCGGGCAGATCATGGACGACGGCGCGGCCGGTGCCGAGGCGTGCCTGGACGCGATGAAGCCGTTGTACGACCAGGCTCGTGCGGCGGGGTACGCGGTCGGCATCGGGCTGGGCCTGAAGAACAGCGGTCTGGGCAACGGTTTCCGCGAGGTGTCACGCGCGGTGGTGCGGTTCCGGTCCAACGGCCGCGTCGAGGTGCGGCACGGTTGGACCGAGATGGGCCAGGGCGTGCACACAGTCGCACTGCAGGTCGCCGCGCAAGAACTGGGCATCGACCCCAATCGCATCGACGTCATCGTCGATACCACCCGCCAACTCGGGTTTGGGCAGACCACCGGGTCGCGCGGCACCTTGATGGCTGCGGGGTCGGTGCAGCAGGCGTGCCATGCCGCGCTGGCCGGCGGCTGCGTCCAGGAAGTGGACTACGAGGGCGAGCACCTGGTCGACTGGACCAAGAAGTTGGGTGACCCCAACGAGCCCAATCCCACGATCCACTCCGCGTTCGGATACGCCTCGCAGATGGTCCAGATCGACCGCGAGTCCGGCAAGATCGTGAAGGTCACGGCGATCCACGATGTCGGCCGAGCGGTGAACCCACAGTTGTGCGAAGGCCAGATCGAAGGCAGCGTGCACATGGGTCTGGGCTACGCGCTGACCGAAGATTTCCCCGCCGATCCTCAGACTGGCTTTCCCACCAACATGACGCTGCGCTCGTTGGGCATCCTGCGCGCCAAGGACGTGCCGCCCATCGAGGTGCATCTGGTCGAGGTGCCGCAGCCGCGTTCGCCGTACGGCATCAAGGGCGTGGGCGAGATCGGCTTGGTGCCCACGGCCCCGGCAGTGGCCGCCGCGTTGCACGACCTCGACGGCGAATGGCGCTCGGTCCTACCGATGCGCCGCGCCGACCCCGACCCTGAAGCCTGAATCCCAAAGCCCACATCCTGTTTGTGTCAAAGGTGCAGTGCTGTGAGCTGGCGCGGAGAGTTCCGGCGCTTGACGCAAACGGGTCAAACCGGGCTGGCATCGGCCACCGGGCCACGTGTCATGTCAGGCCTGCGGCGTTCGTGGCGATTCGACCAGCATGACGGCCGCCATTGCTGCCACGATGGCGGCGATGACCGACATCACGCCAGGGCTCGTGTGTGGCCACCACCACCTGTACTCCGCGCTGGCGCGCGGCATGCCAGCGCCCCCCCAGCAGCCGACTGACTTCCGCAGCATTCTCGAGCAGGTGTGGTGGCGAGTGGACACCGCTCTGGATCTGGAGATGCTGCGGTGGAGCGCCATGCTGGGGGCGGTCGAGGCGCTGCAGAGTGGCACCACGGCGATCATCGATCACCACGAGAGCCCCAACGCGATCGAGGGCAGCCTGGACGTGATCGCCCAGGCGTGCGCCGAGGTGGGTGTGCGGGTCAGCTGTGCGTACGGCGTCACCGATCGTCATGGGCACGACGCGGCACTGCGTGGGTTGGCCGAGAACGAGCGGTTCTTGCGCGGCGGTGGTCGCGGCATGGTGGGGGTGCACGCCGCGTTCACGTGCCAGCAGGACACGCTGGAGGCGGTCGCCGATCTGGGTGCTCGGCTGGACGTCGGGGTGCACATCCACGTGGCCGAGGCGGTCGACGACATCCAGGCCGGCGCCCGGCTGCACGGCCTGACGACCGATGATTGGTTGATCGTCCACTGCGTGCATCTGGATCGGCCGTTGGCGGGCACCATCGCCCACAACCCGCGCAGCAACATGAACAACGCGGTTGGATACGCGGCACCTGCAGACCGGCCCAACCGTGTGGTGCTGGGCACCGACGGCATCGGGGCCGACATGCTGGAGGAGTTCCGGTTGGCGTATGCCACCCTGCGCGCCCACGACGTGACGGCGTCGCCCGACACGGTGTGGGCATGGTTGGACGAGGGCTACCGATTCTTCCCAGAGGCGCGCGACGACCGTGTCACGTGGAGCTACGACCACGCCGATTCGCCGTGGCACGTCGCGTTCACGACGGGCATTCGTGCACTCGACATCGTGTCGGCCGAGGGCGAGGTGTTGTTGCGGGACGGTCGACCGACGCGCGTCGATGTCGACGAGGTGCGCGCCCGCGCGGCCGAGCAGGCAGCCCGATTGTTCATGCGCCTGTGACCCGGCGCGAGCCCGGCCTTTTCCTCAGCGAAGTACCATCCGATCGATGACCACCCCCGTTGCCCTCTACCTGCAGGACGCTCATACGATCACCGAGGGCATCGAGCTGGTCCGCTATGCCGAGCAGCAAGGCTTCGACGCCGTCTGGCAGGCCGACAGTCGGTTGGTTCGCGATGCGGTGGTGCCCATGGCCGCGTTCGCCGCGTGCACCAGCACCATCAAGATCGGCAGTGGCGTCATCGACATCTGGACCCGCAATCCGGCCCGCCTGGCCAGCACCTTCTCGACCCTCGACGATCTGGCGCCGGGGCGGATCATCTGCGGGCTCGGTGCGTGGTGGGATCCGCTGGCCAGCAAGGTGGGCATCACTCGCGAGCGGCCGTTGACGGTGATGCGCGAGGTCGTCACTGTGGTGCGCTCGCTGCTGGCCAACCAGACCGTCAGCTTCGACGGCATCTACGCGCATCTCGACGGAGTGGAACTCGACTACGTGCATCAAGAGCGCCGTGCCAAGGATGTGCCCATCTACATCGGCGCCACGGGCATGCAGATGATGGAGCTGACGGGCGAGCTGGCCGACGGTGCGGTGCTGAACTACCTGGTCTCGCCGGCCTACAACCTCGATGCACTCGCCGCGCTGCAGCGCGGGGCGGCCAAGGCCGGTCGCATGTTGGACGACATCGATCGGCCGCAGCTGGTGGTGTGCAGCGTCGACAACAATCGTGCCGCCGCGCTCGATGCGGCGCGGTTGCTGGTCACGCAGTACTTGGGTCAGCAGCCCCACATCATGAAGGCATCGGGTGTGCCGCAGGCGTTGCTGGACGAGATCGGTCAGGTGCTGACGTGGCCGGCCACGCACGACCAAGTGGTGGCCGCCAGCAAGCTGGTGCCCGACGACATCGTGCAGATGATCACCGCCAGCGGCGAGCCAGACGAGGTGCGCGCCAAGGTGGCCGAGTACGTCGCCAACGGCTGTACGTGCCCCATCCTGTACCCCCTCGGCGACGACGTGCGGCTGATGGTCGACACCTTCGCAGGCGGTCTGTAGCGACCCCGAACGTGGCACGGGGCCACGTCGGCACGCTGAATCATCCAGCCCGATCCGACGAAGCTGCGCCCGGTGCGCGTCGCCCGCGCCCTACGATCTGGCCGTCAGTAGCCGTATGCCCGAGTCCGTACAACGAGGAGACCCCCAGGTGATTGCCATCCGACCCGTGCTCGCGCTGTCCGTTGCCGGTGCGCTGGTCCTTACTGCGTGCGGTAGCGACGACAAGTCCGCAGACGACGCAGTCGTGGTCACCCCGACCATCAACGTCGGGCGCACCACCGATCCGGTCAGCCAACTGATGGCCGAGATCTACGGCCAAGGCCTCGAGAACGCCGGCTATCGCATCGGCCGCAAAGATCCGGTGGCCGACCAGGCGGCTGCGCTTGCCGGCCTCGAAGCAGGCACGCTGCAGTTCGTGCCCGAGTTCAGCAACTCGCTGCTTGCGCACCTGGCGGCCAACGGCGGTACGGCCAGCGATGCGACAACGGCCACCGACCAGGTGACGGCATTGCGTGAGCAACTGCCCGACACCCTCACGGTCCTCGAGCCTGCCGAGGTCGACAACGGGTTGGTCATCGTGTGCAGCACCGCCGCCATCGACGAGTTCGCACTGGCGGCCATCGGTGATCTGGCTGCGCCAAATCTGGTGTTCGGGGGCACGACCCAGTTCCAGTCCGCCACGGCGGGTGGCATGGCGGCACTCAACGAGAAGTACTCGATCGAGCTGACGGTCACGCCGGTCGACGATGTGGCCGCGGCCATCGCCGACGGCACCATCGACTGCGGCGCGGTTCCGGGCCTGTCGCCGTCGATCGTCGTCGATGGGCTGATCACGCTGCCCGACGACAAGGTCTTCGCCGCGGTCGACGTGCTGGCGCCCATCATGACGGCCGAGGCCGGCCAGGCCGACGTGACATCGGTGGTCACCGCGATCAACGCGAACCTGAGCACCGACGTGATTCGCTCGTTGCTGGTGAAGGTCCAAGTGGGCGATCAGTCGTACGACGTCATCGCCAAGCAGTTCCTCGCCTCGGTGTCGCCCCAACAATGATCCACGTCCACGGGCTCCTCAAGCAGTTCCTTGCGTCGGTGTGGTCAGACCAATGATCCAGGTCCACGGGCTCACCAAGCGTTTCGGTCGCAAGGTCGCTGTCGCGAACCTGTCGTTCGATGTTCAGCCCGGTCGAGTCACCGGATTCCTGGGGCCCAACGGTTCGGGCAAGAGCACCACGATGCGGTGCATGCTCGACCTCGATCGAGCAGACACCGGTGGGGCGCTGTTCGACGGCAAGACGTATTCCAGCCTGCGCAGCCCGCTGCACGAAGTGGGCGCGCTGCTGGACGCCGGCTACGTGCACCCCGGGCGTTCGGGTCGCAACCACCTGCGATGGCTTGCTGCGTCGAATGGCCTTCGCAAGGCGCGAGTCGACGAGGCGCTGGAGACGGTCGGGTTGACCTCGGTCGCCGGCAAGCGACTGCGCACATATTCGCTGGGCATGCGTCAGCGTCTGGGTCTGGCGGGTGTGTTGCTGGGCGAGCCCAACACCATCATTCTCGACGAGCCGGCCAACGGGTTGGACCCCGAGGGCATCCGCTGGATTCGCGATGTACTGGTGCATCTGGCCGGCCAGGGCAAGACCGTGTTGGTCAGCAGCCACTTGCTGTCCGAGATGGCGCTGATGGCCACATCGCTCATCGTCATCGGTCAGGGCCAACTGATCGAGCAATGCTCGGTCGACGACTTCGTGTCGCGCTATGGCGAGCATTGGGTTCGGGTGCGCAGCCCGCGTGTGGCCAACTTGGTCGAGCCGTTGCGAGCAGGAGGTGCCACCGTCGCCTACGCCGACGACAACACCATCGAAGTGCGCGGCGCAACGGCGGTCGACGTCGGCGAACTGGCCGGCCGCTACAGCGTCACGCTGCACGAGTTGTCGCCGCAGACCGGTTCGCTGGAAGATGCATTCCTGAAGGCCACTGCGTCGGTGCAGGAGTATCAGGCGGGGGCGCTGTGATGTTCAACATCCTGCGCAGCGAGTGGATCAAACTGCGCACTGTCCGCATGAACTTCGTGCTGGTGCTGCTGGCCCTCGCGTTCCCCTTGATCATCTCGGTGCTGACTGCTGCGCTGGTGAACATCAACGACATGGACGCGTTCGATGTGGTCGACATGGTCAGGACCACGTCGGTCATCACCGCCATGTTGATCGGCGTGATCGGAGCCACCAGCATCACATCCGAGTTCGGTTTCGGCACCATTCGTCCGACGTTCGCAGCCACGCCGCGCCGCATGCGCGTGCTGGCCGCCAAGGCGATCATCACCGTCGTCGTCGGCCTGGTGATCTCGGCGATCGTCGTGGTGCTGTGCTACTCGTTGGCGTCTGGCATCCTGAACAGTCGCGACGGCAACGTGTCGCTCAGCCAGGTCGACGGCGGCCGTACCGCGCTGCTTGGGGTGGTGCTGTTCTCGGGCATCGTGTCGCTGCTGGGCTACGGGTTAGGTCTGCTCACCCGCAGCTCGCCGGTCGCGGTTGCCGTTCTGATCCTCGAGCCGTTGGTGGCCGAGTTCATCATCGCCGGTCTGCTGGGCGCGGCCGGGCTGAACGACCCGCTGAAATGGATGCCGTATCAGGCGGGTGGCCAGCTGTTCTCATTGCCTCGCGAGATCACCGACAACAACGGGCTCGGCCGCGTTCCGGGCGGGCTGTACTTCTTGGTCGTCGCCGCAGCGGTCGCAGTAGTCGGTGCCATCGTCACGAACAATCGCGACGCCTGAACAGGCGCGACACAGCGCTGCGTCAGCGAGCGCGGATCTCCAGGCTGGGTCGCTTCAGAATGGTGTACTTGCGCTCGTGCTGGTCGATCCAGCCCAGGCGGATGAAGCTGGCGATGGCCTTGTTGACGCGTTCGCGCGATGCACCCACCATGCCGGCCAACTCTTCCTGCGTGACGGGCAAGATGAACTCGTCGTCGCCGTCGGACAGCTCCAGCAGCCGCTTCGCGGTGCGGCCGGTCACGTCGAGGAAGACGCTGTCGGCCAAGGTCTCATCCATCGCCCGCAGCCGTTGAGCCAGCAGGCGGGTCACCCCCCACAACAGTTCGGGCTGCGCCCGGAACAGGGTGGTGACCGCGCTGTAGGGAATGGCCAGCACTGCGGACGGTTCCAGTGCACGGGCCATGGTCGAGCGTGTTCCGTCGTCCAGCATGGGCATCTCGCCGAACAGATCGCCGGGTTCCATCAATGACACCACCGTCTCGCGGTGGTCGATGGGATTCTCGATGGCCATGGCCAGACGCCCACGGATGACCACGTACAACGCGTCAGCCGGATCGCCTTCGTGGAACAACACGTCGCCGCGGATGAGTGTTCGCTCATTGCCGCTGGCCGTGATGGTGCGTAGTACATCGGGTGCCGCAGCCGCGAAGAATTCGGACGACGCAAGAAGATCCTCGTGAGCCATGCGTCGATGAGGGTACTACCCTCCATCGTCGTGGCCCACGCCGAGCAGGATCGCACCGCTTCCCAGTGCGTGTGGACCATCGTCGTAGCTGGTGGCAGCGGCACTCGTTTCGGCCGACCCAAGCAGTACGAGCCGCTGGGCGACCAGCGAATCATCGACCGTTCGGTAGCTGTAGCGCGCGAAGTCAGCGACGGTGTGGTCGTGGTGGTGCCGGCCGCCGACCTGCAGTTTGAGACGTCGGTCTTCGCGCCTCCGGTGCGCGTCGTGGCGGGCGGTGCGACCCGCAGCGACTCGGTGCGCGCCGGGTTGGTCGCCGTCGATCTGGCGGCAACCATCGTGTGCGTGCACGACGCCGCCCGTCCGTTCGCTACCGCACATCTGTACCAGTCGGTGGTCGACGCAGTCGTCGCCGGGGCCGATGGCGTGGTTCCCGGTGTGGCCGTGACCGACACCATCAAGTTGGTCGCCGCCGATGGCAGCGTCGAGGCCACACCGCCGCGCGATCGTCTGGTGGCGGTGCAGACCCCGCAGGCGTTCCGCGCCGTTGTGCTGCGCGCCGCCCATCGCCTCGGCGCCGACGGCACCGACGACGCCGCCTTGGTCGAGGCCGCCGGCGGACGGGTGGTGGTGGTGGCCGGCGAGGCAGACAATCGCAAGGTGACCCATCCCGACGACCTGATGTGGGCACAAACGTTGGTCGAGGGCCGATGAACGTTCGTGTCGGCCAGGGTTTCGACATCCATCGCTTCACCGACGACCCCGATCGGGTGTTGGTGCTGGGTGGCGTGGTGTTCGTCGGCGAGCGCGGGCTGGAAGGCCACAGCGACGCCGATGTCATCGCGCACGCGGTTGCCGACGCACTGTTGGGTGCGGCCGGGTTGGGCGACATCGGCCAACACTTTCCCGACACCGATCCGCAGTGGCGGGGCGTCGACTCGCTGGTGCTGTTGCGTCGTGTGACACAGATGCTGGCCGAACGCGTCTGGTCCATCGGTAACGTCGACTGTTCGGTGGTGTGCGAGGAACCAAAACTTGCGCCGCATCGTGTCGAGATGGAACGCCGGCTCAGCGATGCGGCGGGCGCGCCGGTCACTGTGAAGGGCCGGCGGGCCGAGGGTCTTGGTGCGTTGGGCCGACGTGAAGGCATTGCCTGCTGGGCAGTGGCCGTCATCTCGCTCGACGACCAACCGCCCACTCGCCAGCGTCGGCCGGCGCGCCGGCAACAGGAAGGAACACCGTGAAGCCGACTTCGGCAAAGGGCAGCAGCAACAAGCGTGCCGGCAAGGGCACTGGCAAGGGCATTGCCCAGGCTGCCGCGCGCAAGGGCACCGGCAACCGCTCGGCAACACCACGCTCGGGCGCAACGCGCTCTGCGGGCGGCGCATCATCGGGCTCGTCGTCGGGCTCGTCATCGGGACCGTCGTCGGGCTCGTCGTTCAGCCCGCGCACGGGTGCCAAGCAGTTCTCGTCACGCGGTACCGGCCGAACAGGTCGTGTCACTCCCACCGGCGAACCACCTCGCGCTCCGAAGAAGACCTTGGGCGGCGAGCAGGTCGAGGGTCGCCAGGCAGTGCGCGAACTGTTGATCGCCGGGAAGCGTCGGGTGCGTGAGATCTGGGTCGCGTCAGATCTCGACGACAACGAGATCGTGGCCGACATCGTCGAGATCGCCAAGGCCGAGCGCGTGCAGGTCCAGTACGTCGCGCGCAAGCGACTCGAGGCTGCAGCGCGCACCGAGTCGCCACAGGGCGTCATCGGCTACGCCGACGGAATTCCCGAGGCCGACTTCGCCACGCTCATCAAGCGCGTGCCGGGTCGTGTGCCGTTCCTCGTTGCTGTCGATGGTGTCACCGATCCGGGCAACCTTGGCGCGTTGCTGCGCTCGTGTGACGGCGCGGGTGTGCATGCCGTTGTGTTGCCCCGACATCGAGCCGTGCACGTCACGCCCACGGTGGCCAAGGCGGCCGCCGGTGCCGTCGAGTACGTGCCGATGAGCATGGTGGGCGGGTTGCCGCAGGCGCTGGCGATGATGAAGGAGGTCGGCATCTGGGTGGTCGGGTTGGACGACGCTGCCGACAAGGATCTGTTCGACATCGGCGACCTGGCCGTCGAGGCCATCTGTCTGGTGATGGGTGCCGAGGGGGCCGGCCTGTCGCGGTTGGTACGCGAGCGCTGCGACATGATCGTCAGCATCCCCATGCTCGGTCGCCTGTCGTCGCTGAACGTCTCGGCCGCCGCCGCGTTGGCCACCTACGAGATCGCCCGCGCCCGCCGCTGACCGCGGTTCCCGTCCGTCAACACGCTGTCCACAACACGCTGACGGACCGGAACGCAGATCGCCACGCAGCTGCGACCTTTCGGTCCGTCATCGCGCTGTCCACAACACGCTGACGGCCGGGAACGCACGGTCGCGACCCTTTCATCGGTCAGCTCGTCGACCCACACGCGTAGGGCCCCGCTGGAGTTGGAGTCACGAGCACACTGGCGGCTCGGCGCTCGGCCACCGTTCCACACGGTCTGCCTCCACCAGATAGATGGACGAGTCGTCGTCCGGAACGATCCACAGCTGGGTGTCCTCTGTTCGGTAGCCGGTGTCGACCGCTTCGGCGGGCAACGTCGCGTCCGCGTCGAAGATCTGGTCGAGGAGGAAGACGTTGTTGGGGTCGCGCACGTACTCCATGTCGTCGCTGCTGTTCGTGTACCGGGCACCAACCGGCGAGCCGGTCGCGATGACCCTGGCCGATTGCATCCCGCAGTGTTCGGGCCCGGGGCGTTCCGCGAGCACATCAATACGTACCAAACAGCCGTCGCGGGTCCAATCGCGGTAGTCAGCGAAACCTCGCCAATCGGGTTCCTCGGCCACATCCAGATCTGGCTCGGCTGCTGCGCGGTCGGTGCACGAGACCGGTGCGTCGGTCGACGGAACCGGTTGCTCGGCCGCAGTTGTGGATGGCTGGATGGGGGTCGGATGGACAGGTGTCGGATCAGGTGGCGTGAAGGTGACGCCTCCCGCTTCGGCACCAAAGCTGCCGATCAGCAGCACTGTCGATCCGGTCCACACCGCCGTCCTGGTGGCGCCACCGCCACCCCCTTCGTCGTTGCCGCAACAGTCGTCGGGCCATCGGTCGGTGGGGGCGTCGTAGGTGAAGGCGCGGTCCTTGGCGAACATGATCATCTGCGTGCCGGTCCACACGGGCACGAAGCCGGGGTGTGCCGGGCCGGACGTGAGCGATCGCCACGTGTCGGTGGCCGGGTCGTAGGCCGCACCGTCGGCCAACGCCATCGTGTTGTTGCCCGTCGCACGATCGCCGCCCACCGAGCCAGCGTCCACGATCATCTCGGTACCCGTCCACACGCCCGGCGCCTTGCGCGCCGAAAGCGGCGACTTCGCGATGAGTCGCCATGTGTCGGTGGCCGGGTTGTACGCAGCGCCGTCAGCCAGCTCGGTCGGGCTGTCGGTTCCGGTCGTCAGCCCGCCCCACACGACCCACTCGGTGCCGGTCCACACGGATGCCCCTTGCGCTCGCGGCGCCACAGGCGCATCGGCCAGCTTCCGCCACGTGTCGGTTCGTGGGCTGTACGCCATCGAGATCTGCCCTGCCCCAGACGGCCACATCAACAACTCGTCACCCGTCCAGGCAGACGGTGTCGTGGTCGATACGAACGAGATCACCCCTTCGATCGAGCGCCATGTGTCCGAGGCGAGGTCGTAGGCGTACCCGACTGAGATCACCGTGCTGCCATCGGCCTGCGTTCCGCCGATCACGAGCATCTCGGTTCCCGTCCACGCGACGAGCGGGTCGATGGACAACTCGGGGGGATCTGCGAGACGTCGCCATACGCCGGCGGCCAGGTCGTACGCCGCAGCCCCGGCGACCGGCTGCCGATCGTTGTCCACACCGCCGATGACCAACGCCTCGGTGCCGGTCCAGACGACCGAGGGGTACTGGGCCACGCCGCGCGGGTCGGGGGCGATGTCCGCCCAGGCGCTCGAGGCTGGGATTGAGGTCGGCGTGTCGCTGGTCGCGGTGGTCGTCGACCCGTCAGGCACTGGTTCGGTCGCTGCGGTGGAAACGGCGCCATCGGTCGAGGCGATGATGATCGACGGGGCGTCGGCCCGGTTCGACCACACAGCAATGGCGCCGATCGAGATCAGCCCGACCGATGCGATGCATGCGGTGGCGCGATGTCGGCGTCGCAGTCGGTCCGCCATTCGTCGAGACGATGCGGTCATGGTGGGGATGTCGGCCACCGCGGCCGCGTCGACAGAGGCCAAGTGTTGGCGAAGCCGAGACTCGAGAGGCTCGTTCATACCTGTTCCAGAGTCGCAAGGTCGGCGCGAAGTTGCTCCAACGCTCGCGACAGTTGTGACTTGACCGTTCCCACGTTGATCCCCATGATCTCGGCGATCTGTGCCTCGGACAGATCGTCGTAGAACCTCAGCACCACCACCGCCCGCCGGCGCATGGGCAGCCGCCTGACGGCGTGCAGTGTGCGATCGCGCTCGGCCGTCGCCGTCTCGGTGTCAGCTGCAGCGCGCGTCCAGTCGATTGCCGAATGGTCGCGGCGCAACGCCAAGGCCCGCCGCCGCCAACGGTGACCGCTCAGATTGACGACCACCCGCCGGATGTACGCCGGGCAATCGTTGATCGATCCGGCACGCCACCGCGGAAGCGACAGCGCGATCGCCTCGGCGACGATGTCATCGGCAGCGTCGGCATCGCCGACCAGCAATCGGGCAATGCGCTGCACGCGGGGCAACTCCGGCCGCAGGATCTCGATGAACTCGGCGTCTGCTGCGCTCACCGACAGGCCAGCCTCGTTCATACCCGCATCAGAGCATCTCGGGGCCCGAAAGGTTGCTCGTGCCGTTGACCGCGGTTCCCGTCCGTCAACACGCTGTCCACAACACGCTGACGGACGGGAAGACAGGACTGGCGTCGTCTGGCACGGACGTCGTCGAGTTGGCAGACTGCCTCGGTGTCGGCGGTGGAGGCGATTGGGTTGATCTTCGCCGGCATCGGCGGGGGGTTGACCGGCAGCGTGGCCGGCCTGGCCTCGCTGGTCACGTATCCGTCGCTGCTGGCGATCGGTCTGCCGCCGGTGACAGCAAACGTCACCAACACCGTTGCGCTCTTGTTCAGCAGCGTGGGGTCGGTGTCGGCCTCGCGGCCCGAACTGGTCGGCCAACGTCGCCACGTGCAGCGACTGGCCGTCGCCGGGGTCACCGGCGGCGCGTTGGGCGGCGCGCTGGTCCTACTGACACCGGGCGACTCGTTCGAGAAGGCGGTGCCGTGGCTGATCGGACTCGCCTCGCTGGCGATCCTCATCCGTCGCCGATTGGTCGACGTCCCGCTTGAGGAGAGACCGGTCGTCCGAACAGCGCCGGCAACGGGCCGATCAGTTCCCGATCACCGTCACCACCGACACGCCCACGCCGACACGAGCACCGGCGTGTTGGCGGCGATCGGAGTGGTGGGAATCTACGCCGGCTACTTCGGTGCAGGTGCGGGCGTGATGATGCTGTCGCTGGTGCTGTATGTCACCGGCGATTCCCTGCCGCGAGCGAACGCAGTGAAGAACGTTGTGCTCGGCCTGTCGAACGGCATCGCCGCACTGACGTTCGCTGTGTTCGGGCCGGTGCGATGGCTGGTGGTCGTGCCGCTGGGTTTCGGGCTGTTCATCGGCGGACGCCTGGGGCCGGTGGTCGTTCGCCGTACTCCGCATGCCCCATTGCGGATCGGCATCGCCGTGGCCGGCGTCGGTCTGGCGATCAAGCTGGCCCTCGACGCGTACTGAAGTCGTCCGTCGGGATCTCAGCGTGTGCGCACCGCTCTGGCCACGGTCTGTGCCGCTGCTTTCGCCGTCGCCTCTCGAGGCTCATCTCGGCGCACAGTCTCGCGCTGCGTCAGATCGGGGTGATGCGATCGATGCGGATGTCGCCCGACACGCTGCGCAGCCGCACGCGTACGGACCGCCGCTCGGCCGACGGTTCGATCAGCGAGGGCGCGGGCTTGGGCAACGAGACCTTGCCGCTCATCGTCGCGATCTCGGGATCGACACGAATGCCGGCCGGCAGCCCCAGACGAATGCGACCCGACACCGTCTTGATCTGGATGTCCGAGCCGTCGCACCGGCCGATGCGCACATCGCCCGACGCGGTACCCACCTGCACACCGGCACCCACCACATCGGCGGCCAGATCTCCCGACGTGAGTTGCGCCGTCAGTCGGCCCGACAGTGCACGCACCTTGATCTCGCCAGAGGTGGTGTTGAATCCGGCGTCGCCGTTGACGGTTCCCACGCGCACATCACCCGATGCCGTGGACACATCGATGCGGTCGACCACGTCGACCTCTACGTCGCCCGATGCCGAGCGGCATCGAACGGACCCGAGTGGGCCGCGCGTGATGACGTCGAGCGAAGCCGCCTTCACGGACAGGTCCGACCGATGAGGAACCTGCACCACGATGCGGCTCTGCCGGCCGCGCGAGATCCATCGCGACTTCTCGACGATGGACACGGTGTCGCCGATCTGAGTGATCGAGAGATCGTCATCATTGGCGACGTCGAACGAGACGCAGATGATGCCGACTGGACCGACATGGAGCTCCAGGGTTCCGGCGGCGACATCGACGTCGACATTGGCCCGTTCGCCGACGTTGAACCGGAGTTCGGACCTCATTGGCGCAGCTTCACAGATCGAAGCTCTGGCTGTAGTGCTGCCCCGGCTTGCGGGATGTGCGTGCCCGTTTGCCCAGGGCCTCGACCACCCACGCGTTGATCGACTCGCCCGTCGAATCGGCGGCCCGCTCGATGAGCTCTTTGAGCGAAGGCGGCAACCGCAGCGTGATGCGCGCGTCCAGGTCTTCGAGGGGTGGTTTCTCCGCCGCGGTGGTGGCGCCCTCGGAGATGCGGAGTGTGGGGTCGCCATCGGCCAGGACCACGTCGACCATGTGTTCGGGCAGTTGCGCGCGCACCTCGCCGGCGGCCTGTTCGGCCAGTTCGATGGCCGCCACCCGCAGGGCCGGCCCGAGGGCGTCGAGCACCTGGCTGATGGCAGCATCGATCGTGGGATCGGGTCCACCGAGCGAGCCCGAGCTGACCAGTGAGGCGCGCAGCGAGTTGAGGACCGGTTGGACATGCATGTCAGCGACCCTGCTGCTGGGTGGCGCGAGGCAGCCCTTTGGTACCCGTTCGGCCCACTGGGCCGTTCGGCCTATGTGATCCCGAGCGTCAGCCGCGTTCCTGCTGCGCAGCCAGTTCATCGATCTTGTCGTGGGCCTCGCTCATCCCGTGCATCGCTGG